>JAZURK010000147.1:0-6032 GCA_045606165.1 Christensenellaceae bacterium | reverse complement strand
TAATAAAAAGGAGAAAATATTATGAAAAAATTCCTTACTTTTTTAATGACAGCAATTTTAACTTTAGGCGTATTTACTATGTCTGCTTGCGGTGGTAACACTGAAAAAGGCGTTTTCCTTTTAAGCTTAAGCGATGACGTTATGAACTCTTTTATCGCTGATAACAAAATCGACGGCAAATACGACGTTTACGGTAAAGTAGATATCACGAACGACCAATACAAGTTTATTGACGCATCTTCTCCAGTAAAAACACTCGGCGTTAGCGCAACTTATATCGTTTCTAACGACTTAAGCGAAGATGTTGTTTACAATATCACAAAAGCAATGTGGGAATCTAAAGGCTCTATCGGCCACACCGTTGAATCTACTATGGATATTAATTTAGCTTTAGTAACTATCGGTAACGTTAAAATTCACCCAGGTGCTGCTAAATATTATAGAGAAAAAGGCCTTACTATTGCCGATGATAGAATTGCATCTTGCGGTACAGCAACAAGCGATATTACTATCTACACTGGTGGTACTGGCGGTACTTACTACGCTTTCACAAACGGTTTACAATCACAACTTAAAGATAAAACTGCTTACAATTACACAGTAGTTGGCGATACAGGTGGTTCAGTTGCTAACCTTAAAGCAATTAAAAACGGTAACTGCAATATGGCTATCGTACAAAACGATACAATGGTTAACGCTTACAACGGTTTAACAAACAACTTTGCTGAATCTGGCGCAATCACTAACTTCTCTGTTATTGGCGAAGTTTACCCAGAAGTTATGCAAATCGTAACTAACGATTCTTCAATTAAATCACTTGCAGACCTTAAAGGTTCAAAGAAAATCGTTTCTATCGGTGACGTTGGTTCAGGTGTTGAAGCAAACGCAGTTGCTCTTTTAAAGAAATATGGCGTTGATATCACTTACAACGAAAGCACTAAAACTTATACTTCTAAAGATATTAGCATTAAAAACCTTTCAGTTGCTAAATCTGCAGACGGTATGAAAGACGAAGTTGTTGACGTATTCTTCTTCACTTCAGGCGCTCCTGCAACTTCTATTACTGAACTTGCTACTGCTTTAAACAAATAATTTTAACAAACAACTAAAAATCACAACGGGTGAAACACCCCGTTGTAATTTTTATGTATAGGAGTTATTCTAATGACTGACGAAAAGATAATCAATTCTAACGAAAACGTACCTTCGGCTGAAGAATTGATGAAAAAATTTGATAAAGACAGTAAAAGCCGTTATTTTAGCGGAGCTTTTAAACTTGCTTACGACAGCATTTTAATTGCTTTTGCTATATTCGTTTTATCTATGGCGCTTATTTTCCGCGGTATTACTGAATTTACTAAACTTCCACTCTTTTTAGGTTTTATTATGGTAATGGGATTTTTAAAATATCCCGCATGTAAAAAAGACGCTGAAAGAGAAAACTATATACCTTGGTATGATATATTACTTGCAGTAATTTCACTTGGCTGTTGCTTATACTACGTATTTAACCAAAACACTATTATTTATTTAGGTGGCGAAATTAAAACTGAACAAATAATAGTTGGCGTAATATTTATACTTTGCTTATTTGAACTTTGTAGGCGCGCAACGGGTATTCCACTTATGATTGTTGCAGGTTCCTTTATTATCTACGCCATCATAAAACTTATATTAAGAAACCCTAGCACCGCTTTTACCGAATTAATATTTAACTTATTCTACAACTTAAACTGTGGTATTTTCTCTACCCCTGTTTCAGTTTGTTGTAGTTTCATCGTAATATTTATTATCTTTGGCGCTTTCCTTGAAAAAACGGGTATTGGTACGTTCTTTGTCGACCTTGCTAACTCACTTGTTGGTTCGGCTGCGGGCGGTCCTGCTAAAGTTGCCGTTATCTCTTCTGCGCTTGAAGGTATGTATTCGGGTTCTTCGGTAGCAAACACGGTAGGCTCTGGCTCTATTACTATCCCCGTAATGAAAAAGACGGGTTATCGCCCAGAATTTGCAGCAGCGGTTGAGGCAGCGGCGTCAACGGGCGGTCAAATAATGCCACCTATTATGGGCGCGGCGGCTTTCCTTATGAGTGAAATTACGGGGTTTGCCTACTCTACGATAGTAGTGTGCGCTATACTCCCTGCTATTTTATACTTTGCAGGTATCTTTATAATGGTACACCTTGAGGCAAAGAAAATGGGACTTAAAGGTCTTCCTAAAGAAGCAATTCCTAACTTCTTTAAGTTAATTCTTAAAAAAGGTTATCTTTTAATTCCTATCGTAGTGCTCGTAATTTGTATGAACAGTTATACACCTGCATTTTCAGCTTGCTTTGCTATACTTTTTGCAATGTGCATTAGTATGCTTGACGTTGACGTTATTTCTAAATTATTCTCTAAAGATAAAGAAAATATTTTAACGGCAATCAAGAGTATAATTTTAACCTTAATACCACTTGTAGCGTACTTCGTTGCATCGTTATTAATTACAAGGCAAACAACTGCTAGGTCACTAGCTGTCGCTATTGCAGTTGCTGTAATTTGTTCGGTTTTCTCAAGAAGACTTAAAATTAACTGTCCACTTGATATTAAACTTGTAGCGGAAGGATTCCACAGCGGAACTAATAACTCTATCGGCGTTGTAGTTGCTTGCGCTATGGCGGGTATTATCTCGGGCGTTGTTGCTATGACTGGTCTTGGAACTACGCTTGTAAATTTCATAGTACCACTTGCGAAAAAATCGGTGCTTTTAGCATTGTTCTTAACGATGATTTGCTGTATCATTCTTGGTATGGGCGTTCCAACTACTGCTAACTACGTTATCATGTCAACAATCACCGCGCCTATCTTAACACAAATGGGTATTGAAGTTTTAGCGGCGCATATGTTCGTATTCTACTTCGGTATCGTAGCAGATATTACCCCACCTGTTGCGCTTGCCGCTTACGCAGGTTCGGCTATTGCTAAATCTAACCCACTAAAAACGGGCGTCAATGCGTCAAAACTTGCTATCGGCGCGTTTATTATCCCTTACGTATTCGCACTTAACCCAGCAATGCTCTTTATTGATACAGTTTGGTATGACGTTATCTTAACGGTAATCACTTCACTTATTGGTATGTTTGGCGTATCGGTTGGTCTTCAAGGCTATGCCTTCGGCAAAGTTTGGTGGCCATTTAGAATAGTAAGCGCTATCGGTGGTTTACTTTTAATTATCCCAGGTTTAGTAACGGATAGTATCGGTTTAATTTTAGTTGCTAGCGCTATTGCATACTCGATTATCACTAAAAAGAAAGAAGAAAAACTTTTAAAATCTGTAGATTAATAACAAAGGCTTGAAGGGTCATCCCTTCAAGCCTTTATATTTATTTTTAGTTGCTATTCCACCACGCAAGTGGCGTTCTTTTTTATTTATTTGTAAAACTTCTAATACCCTATCGTAAAGATTTTTATCTATATACTTTAACCTTTCGGTCATATCCTTATGTACGGTAGATTTACCAACGCCAAAATGCTTGCCTGCGTCTCTTACCGTTGCGCCGTAATCGGCTATATACTGCCCTTCGCTTAAAATCCTTTCCGTTAAATAATCTATCAAAAACTTTCCCCCTATCGCTAAAAGATATGAAAAAAGTTTATTAAATATGATAGGTGTGTTTTAATATAACGAATACGTTTAAAGTAATTCCTCCAACAAACCCCTTTATCATTAAGTAAAGCCAACTTAAAAACACTATAACGATAGTTATTTTACCGTATACTTCCGTGTAATTAGCAAAGTTGTTTATATAAACAAAAAACAAAGCGGTAGCAATAAAAGTAAATACAGCGGTGTAAAAACTTCCCCAAATTACGTTATTGACTTTTAGTTTATAAGGGCAAGTGTAAAGGTTAATTAAAACCGCCATACTAAACACAACTAAAAAGGTAAAAGAACCGCTTATAATCCCCATTAATTCGCTCCCCAAGTATTTACTAATCATAGGGGTAAACGCCAAGAAAACGACGGCTATAACCGAATATATAAACACTGCGATAAAACTTGTTATACTAGATAAAACGCGCTTTACAACGTTATTTTTAGGCGAATAGTTATAAATCAACTCGCCACTTAACTTTAATTGATAAAAAATATTCCCCGAAGAATAAAGGGCTAATAAAAAAGCGATGATATTTCCTTTTGCACCGAGTTTTAAGCCTATATCGTAAATATACGAAGTAACTTCAATTAGTTCGGGATAAGTAAAACTTTTGGTTATATCGGTAAGTTCCGTACCGAAAAACGCTAAAACTAGCGAAGTCAAATAAGAAAGCGGAACAATCCCAAGTAAAACGAAAAACACAAGCGCGCCCGACAAAGTCGTGCTTTTTTTATCCGCATTAAATTTTAAAAAATCTTTTACGTTAAAAAATAAAGCGCCCATACTTATAGTATGGACGCAATTTGTAATTTATATTCTTATAGCGTAGTTCAACGTTAAGTTGATTTTAAAAACAGCCAAATCAAGGCGATGAAATGCCATAAGGTTAATGTAAAAGGACCAATCAAACACAAGTAAGAGCAGGCAAACCCCGAAGGCAATACTTATCGTCTTGCCGAGTGGGGTTAACGAACTATTACAAAGTGTTTCATTAGGACTTTATTAACCGTTGATGTTGAAGAGCCTAAAATTAAAGCATACGCATATCGTTTACGATAAAGCCGTATTTATAACCTAAAAGTTCCGCCGCCTTTGAACACATATGCATACGATTATGGTATATATCAAAGTAATCGGCAACAGAACAAATTTCAGTATCTATATCTACAACTGTATCTATGCGCTTTTCTTCAACGCTTACTTTAACGAAAGACTTGTTAACGGCAAGATTAACTCTATCGTGAATATTGGTATCTTCAGTTAAAAGTTTGTCTTTTACCCTTGATTTATGAACGTCGGACTTATCGGCTATAATAAGCGCAGAGCCAAGCACGGAAACGGGAACGCCGTTCTTTTCGTCGTGATTGCCAATCGCCATCATAATTTCGCACGCATCGGTATAGTTTAAGCCACGCTCAATCAAGATTTTATACGCCAAAAGAGCACCGCTACCAGCGTGGTCGTAGCGCGAAATAGCATTGCCTATATCGTGAAGATAGCCTGCAATTTCACCTAGCCTAACGATTTTAGCGGATTCGCCAATCTCTTTTAAAATCATACCCGTCCAACTAGCAACGATGCTTAAATGCCTTGTAGAATGTTCGGTATAAGACATAGCGTCAAGTTGTTTTTCGCTAGTTTTTATTAGAGCTTGAACTTCTTTGTCGTTTTTAATATCTTTTAAAGTCAACATATTGTAAGTATTATCCAGATTTTAAATTTTTTGCACTTTTATTTTAGAATAAATTTCTTCGTACTTATCGCGATAGAACAAATTAGTGCCCGGCGTCATAATAGACGCAGTGCCCGCAGCAACCGCCGAGCGTAAAATTTCTTCCTTGCTTTCGCCTCTTTCCGTCATTACCGAACCCGCCGCAACCATACTATCGCCAGCGCCTACCGCCGAGTTAACGGCAACCGCCTCACTCATACAAAAATAAGAGTTAGAACCATCGGTTAAAATAGCCCCGTCGCGTCCAAGTGATAAAAGTACGTTTTCCGCACCCTTATCTATCAAGGTATTGCAGGCTTTTTTCATATCGTCATACGTTGCTAACCTACCAGAAACTATTTGTTCAAGTTCTTTTAAGTTAGGTTTTACCATATACACGCCCGAACTTAATGTTTTTACGAGTTTTTTGCCTTCGGTATCGACGATTTTTTTAACGTTACTACCTACCGAATTACATAATTTCAAGTAATAATCATCGTTTACGCCTTTAGGTAACGAACCGCTTATTATAACTACCGACGAACCTTTAGAAAGTATTGAAACAAGGTCTAAAAGTTCTTGTTGTTTTTCTAAAGAAACCGCCTCGCCTACGTCGTTAATTTCGGTAAGCATTGACCTATTGTCTACGATTTTATAGTTTACCCTAACGTTACCTTCGTTCCA
>JAZURK010000146.1:0-2110 GCA_045606165.1 Christensenellaceae bacterium | reverse complement strand
TACTTTCTACCAGTTGAACCAAAACCGCCTGCGCCACGTTCGGTGCTATCTAAACTATCGCATTCAATATAATCGCAAGAATAGTAGTCGGCAATGACCATTTGAGCTACCCTTTCGCCTTTTAAAACGGTTTGCGCAACGTTTGAGTGATTGTGAAGGGCAACCTTTACTTCGCCCCTATAATCGCTATCAATAACGCCTACCTTGTTTGCAGGGGCTAAACCCTTTTTGCACGCTAAACCACTTCTTGCGTAAATTAAGCCAACCTTGCCAACAGGGATAGCCATTGCAATACCCGTGCCGATAAAAGCAGTTTCGCCTGGGTTTATTGTGATTTCTTCTTCCGCGCTATAAAGGTCTGCGCCCGCGGAATATTTAGTGCCGAAAGTTGGCGTAACCGCGTTTTCGTTAAGTTTTGTAAATTTGATTTTTAATTTTTTTAAAAACATTGTTCTTTCCCCTTTAATCTAACTCATATAAAATCACTTGATTTTCTTGTAAAGATTTTTTAACGTCGATAATTCTTTGGTTTTCCGAGCCTTTAAACCTTAAGTTAAGATTTTTAAGTTCTTCAACAAACTTACCGTCTACTAAAACGTCAATAAGTTTTAACATTTCTATCGTGTCTTCCGTTTTTGCCCTACTGTCTTTAAGTAGTTCTTCATCAAAAAGATAGCCGGTGTAGCACCAAATATTTAAGTTTGGGATTTCCTTTTTTGCCCTTTTTAAAAACGGAAGTAAGCCCTTTTGGTTAGACGGCTCGAAAGGTTCGCCACCAAGCAAGGATAATCCGTCGCAAAACGGGTTTTTAAGCGAGTTTATTATTTCTTCTTGTATTTTATCATCAAACGGTTTACCGTAGTTAAAATCCCACGCCTCGCTGTTAAAACAGTTTTTACAGCGATGGGTACAACCTGAAACGAAAAGCGAAGTTCTTATCCCTAACCCGTTTGCGATATCAAAATATTTAACTGTTGCGTAATTCATAATTTTTTATAAAAAACGCTTTCAGCGCTTGCTGAAAGCGTTTGTGATTTTGTTTAGGCTAACGCCTTAATTATAAGTGTAAAACCCTTTCTTTAATTTCTTGAGTTCTGCCTTGGTTCCAATATTGTGTACCAATATAACCACAAGTACGGCGGGCAACGTTCATTTTAGTTTGGTCTTGACAACCGCAATTAGGACATTCCCAAATAAGTTTACCGCTTTCATCGGTTACAATTTTAATTTCGCCGTTGTAACCACATTCTTGGCAATAGTCACTCTTGGTGTTGAGTTCGGCGTACATAATGTTATCGTAAATAAATCTCATTACCTTAAGTACGGCAGGGATATTGTGCGCCATATTAGGAACTTCTACGTAACTGATAGCGCCACCAGGAGATAATTGTTGGAATTCCGATTCGATTTTAAGTTTTTCAAACGCATCGATAGGTTCGGTAACGTGTACGTGGTACGAGTTCGTGATATAGTTTTTATCAGTAACGCCAGGTATGATTTTGAAACGTTTTTGAAGGGCTTGAGCAAACTTGTAAGTAGTACTTTCAAGCGGTGTACCGTAAAGTGAATAGTCGATATTTTCGGCTTTTTTCCACTTTGCAGTATATTCGTTAAGTTTTTTCATAACGAGTAAGCCAAATTCTTTACCTTCAGGTTCAGTAAGTTTTTTACCCGTCATATAGTAAACTGTTTCCCAAAGACCTGCATAGCCAAGTGAAATCGTTGAATAACCACCGTGAAGGAGTTTATCGATAGTTTCGCCCGGTTTAAGCCTTGCAAGTGCGCCGTGTTGCCATAAGATAGGCGCAGCGTCGGATAACGTACCAGTTAATCTTTCGTGCCTACATTGTAACGCTCTATGGCAAAGTTCTAATCTTTCGTCAAAGAGTTTCCAGAAATCGTCTAACTTTCTGCCCGAAGATAACGCGATGTGAACAAGGTTAATCGTTACAACGCCTTGGTTAAATCTTCCGTAGTATTTAGGCTTACCGTTTTCGTCAACGTAAGGAGTTAAGAAGGAACGACAACCCATACAAGTATAGCATTGACCGTCACCGTTTTGGTCCTTTTTAAGTTGAAGCATAATCTTTTCAGAGATATAGTCAGGAAC
>JAZURK010000145.1:0-11740 GCA_045606165.1 Christensenellaceae bacterium | reverse complement strand
GAAGAATTTGACGGTTTTGAAAGAAAAACTGGTTATTTAGACCCTGTTTACGTTGGTTTTTCTAAATACGACGCTACTTTTGATAAAGCAAAAATTGCTTTCAAGAAAATCTCACTTGATAACACTTTAGGCGAATACTTATCTTCTAAAGGTTACACTCAACTTCGTATTGCCGAAACTGAAAAGTACGCGCACGTAACCTTCTTCTTTAACGGTGGCATCGAAGAACCTGCTAAAGACGAATATAGGGATTTAATTCCTTCGCCAAAGGTTGCAACTTACGATTTACAACCTGAAATGAGCGCTTACCTTGTAACTGATAAAGTTTTAGAAGAAATCGACGCTGATAAGTTTGACGTAATCATTTTAAACTATGCTAACTGCGATATGGTTGGTCACACAGGCGACCTTGACGCTGCGGTTAAAGCAGTTAAAACAGTTGAAGAGTGCGTTGATAAACTCGTTAACAAAATTTTATCTAAAGGAGGTTCGGTGTTAATCACTGCCGACCACGGTAACGCGGATAAAATGTATGAAGACGGCTCTAAAAAACCATTTACTGCACATACTACTAACGTAGTTCCATTTATATTAGTTTCTAACGAATATAAAAACGCTAAACTCCGTGACGGTGGTATTTTAGCGGATATTGCGCCTACGCTTTTAGAAGTGCTTAATGCTGAAAAACCTCAAGAAATGACGGGTAGCAGTTTAATAGTTAAGTAAGATTTGCTAAATTTTACTATAAAATAGTTGCAAATATGGTTTACTTGTGTTATACTATATAAGCAATTTATCAAAAAATAAATAAGTAGGTGTAATATGCAAGCATATGATATATACAAATTAATTAGTTTAATAGCAATATTTTTAGCGGTTATAGTATCCGTTTTTGTTATAATCGTGGTTATTATTCAACCAAGCAGTTCAGACGGTATCGGCGCAATTAGCGGTCACTCTGAAACTTTCTATGGTAAGAATAAATCCAAAACTTTAGAAAGCAAGATGAGAAAGTTAACTATTCTTTCTATCTCAATTCTTGCAGTTTGCATGATAGTATTTACTGTATTCTATCAATTAATGAGCAATCTTGGTTAAAATTATTAAAACGGCTTTTCAAAGCCGTTTTTTTATTTC
Source organism: Christensenellaceae bacterium (assembly GCA_045606165.1). Lineage (GTDB taxonomy): Bacteria > Bacillota > Clostridia > Christensenellales > Borkfalkiaceae > HGM11412. The sequence goes on along the minus strand of JAZURK010000145.1, from coordinate 10,603 downwards.
GTAAGGCGTTTTATGAGTGTTAAAGAAATTATATTAGAAAAATTTAATAGTGGCGAGATTGAAAACCTTGGATTTAAACGCATTTGCGAAGTTTTTGAGGCGAAGTCTAACCTTCAGAAGAATATTCTACGCGATATTTTGGTAGAACTTGAAAAAGAAGGTAAAATCGTTTACGACTATGGTAGGTTCGTGCTCTTTGAAAATAGTGGGCTTATAAAAGGTGTAATACGCGGTAACGAAAGGGGTTTTGCTTTCGTAATTACCGATAACGGCGATTATTTTATTCCGCCTAAAAGTTTACACGGCGCGCTTAACGGCGATACCGTTATTATCAAAAAAGCCAATTCTTCAAGGGGTAGTAGTGACGAAGGCGAAGTCGTTACCATAGTTAGCCGTGGCGTAAAAAGGCTTACCGGCACTTTTGAGGGGGACAACGGGTTTGGTTTCGTTATTCCCGATGATAAAAATTATTCCGTTGATATTTATATCCCCGTAAAAAAGACTATGGGCGCTAAAACGGGTAGTAAAGTTTACGTTGAAATAACCGGTTATCCTGAAAACCGCAAAAACCCCGAAGGTAAAGTTTTAGAAGTTTTAGGCAAGAAGTACGACTTTCACGCTGAAGAACTTTCGATTATCAAAAATGCAGGTCTTCCGCTTGAATTTCCTAGCGAAGTAGTTAACGCTACCGAAAAGATTAGCGACGTCGTTTTAAAAGACGAACTTAAAAACCGTAAAGACTTTAGAAAAGATTTAATTATCACGATTGACGGCGAAGACTCGCGCGATTTTGACGACGCTATTTCAGTAAAAGATAACGGCGACGGAACTTTCACTTTAGGCGTGCATATTGCCGACGTTTCGCATTACGTTAAACGCGGTGGCGTTATCGATAAGGAGGCGCTTAATCGTTCTACAAGCGTGTATTTTCCAGAGCGCGTTATTCCTATGCTACCCAAAAAACTTTCTAACGGCATTTGCTCTCTTAACGAAGGCGTAGATAGGCTTACCTTATCCGTTATTATGAAAATTGACGGCAAAGGCGACGTTATCGACAGCGAAATAGTTGAGGGCGTAATCAACTCTAAAAAACGTATGACTTATACTCAAGTCCAAAGTATTTTAGATGGAGATAACCGCGCTATAGATGAGTTTATGCACATTTGTCCACTTATTTACGATGCGGAAAAACTCAAAGATATTTTATCTAATAAACGCAAAAAAAGGGGCAATATCGACCTTAATATCGAAGAAAGCCATATAACCGTAAACGAAAAGGGTAAGATTATCGTTGAACCGCGTTCTAGCGTTGACGCGTATAAGATTATCGAAGAGTTTATGATAGTAACCAACGAAACGGTTGCAGAATATTGTTATTATATGCACCTTCCGTTCGTTTATCGTATTCACGAAAAACCCGATAGCGAAAAACTTGAAAGATTTAGGGAGTTTTTAAAAGTTTTAGGTTTTAATCCTAAATGGAACACAGAAACTTGCCACCCTAAAGACTTTCAAACTTTGCTAGAAAGCATAAACGACACTCCGATTTTTAACGTTGTAAACAAGGTGATGTTAAGGTCGCTACAAAAGGCTAAATACTCGCCCGAAAACGTAGGGCACTTTGGGCTTTCTAGTAAGTGTTATTGTCACTTTACTTCGCCTATTCGTAGGTATCCCGACCTTGCTATACACAATATTATAAAAAGTATGCTTAAGGGTAAGGATATTGAAGGTATGTATAGCGATTACGTTAGACAAGCAAGCGTTATTTCTTCCGAGAACGAAAGAAAAGCCGATGAAGTTGAACGCACTATGGATGATTATTATAAATGTAGGTATATGCGCTCGTTTATAGGCGATGATTTTAACGGAATAATTAGTGGCGTGACGAATTTTGGCGTTTTTGTTGAACTAGAAAATACCGTAGAAGGTATCGTAAAACTTGACACTTTGAAAAAAGGTAGGTATAATTTTGATGAAAAGACCTTTACTTTATCAAGTAATGATAGAAGTTACACTCTCGGTCAAAGCGTAACGGTAAGGGTACTTGGCGTTGATATGTCGGCGCACAAGGTAGAATTTAAGATATTAGATTAATTATGAAAATCATTACTGAAAACAAACAAGCAAGATTTGAATATTTCGTTGAAGAAACGTACAAAACGGGTATTGTTTTAGAAGGCGCGGAAGTAAAGTCTATAAGGGCGGGAAATATCAATTTAAAAGATAGTTTTTGCTCTCTTTACCGTGGCGAAGTCTTTTTAAACAACACCCATATTGCCGTTTACGATAAATCGGGCGCGTTTAACAGTAAAGATAGTAGGCGTTCAAGAAAATTACTTCTTCGTCGTGCGGAGATTAATAAAATCGTAGGCAAGGTAAGTGAAAAGGGCTACACTTTAATTCCATTAAACGCCTTTTTTGAAGGAAGTTTAGTTAAAATTACCGTGGGGCTTTGCAAGGGTAAACACACCTACGACAAAAAGGAATCAATAAAAGAGCGCGATTTAGATAGGCAAGCGCAAAGGGAAATCAACAATTACAGATAAACGGGGATGCACCGGATTTGATTGGTCGTGGGCGTTGTCGTAAGCATACCGAAGTCTCCCAAGTCTTCGTTAAAATGGGAATTTAAAATTAAATGCAGACAACAGAAGTTTTGCATACGCTGCTTAATTTATAGCAGTTGTCTGGTGTAGGTTGCCGCCAATCTACAAAGGGCATCATTTTTAGGCGGAATAGGCATAGTTGATTTAATTGTGTTAACTGCGCTGAAATTTTAGCAATTCACGGTAACGTAGGTTTGTTTGTTGAAATACGTTGCAAGGGATTAAAGACAAAATAAGTATGTAGAAAGCGCAAAAGAATCGGTCAAGACGAGAGTTCGACTCTCTCCATCTCCACCAAAAAATACCAAGTCGTACGACTTGGTATTTTTTACGTCAAATTTGCAAAAATTTGATTATCATGTTGCGATAGCAACTATAATTCGAGCGTAGCGAGTTATCATTTTTGCGTTAGCAAATTTGAATGATAGCAAACTTTGTTTGCATGATAGCGCTAAAGCGCATTATAGTTCGCTTTGCTTACATTATAACCACCTATGGTTGAATTTAAAAGGACTCCCGAAAATATTTTACTTGCAAAAATATAATATTTGTGCTTTAATATAGTTAGGAGATTTTATTATGTACGTAGAAATTAAAAGTTTAAAGAAAATAGAAACTAAAGACACCTACCCTGACGGCGCTAATTCGCCTACCGTTATAACAAAATACGTTTGCCCTTGCGGTAAGGGTCAAATTATTGACGAAAACGTAGTGGGATTTAACGATAGGGTTGTTTATCTTAAATGCAAAAATTGTTTAAAAAAATATCACGAATATATAGATATTATAGGCTACGATTTTAGACTCGACGAAAAATAAAAATTAAGCACGCTACTATTTGTTAGCGTGCTTTTTATATTCAAGCGGAGTATAGCCCGTTTGTTTTTTAAAAATCGTGCAAAACTGCGAGCGGTCTAAAAAACCTAGTTCACTTGCTACTTCGTTGATAGATAAATCTTTTTCCTTAAGTAAGGGTTTTGCCACCTTGATTTTCTCGTTTATTACCGCTTGATGAAGCGTTTTGCCCGTGTATTGCTTAAATAACCTATTAAGATAAAACGAGTGATATTTAAAATGACTTGCAACTGCGGTATTGGTAAGTTCTTTATCGTAATTTTGTGAGATAAATAGAATTATGTTTTTTATAAGTTCGGGTACTTCTTCGCCCGTTTGCGCGCTATGCTTTACAACATAACATAAAACCTTTTTAATACACGCCGAAGTTAAAGCATCGCTATAAATAGTGGGATAAGTGTAATTTCTTAAGCATTCTTGCAAGTTTTCAAGTGTTTCGTATGCGTTTTCAAGAATTATAACGCTAGTTAACTCGTTTGGCGGAGTGTTTTCTACTACCTTTGTTTTATCAAAACTCTTTAAGTCTTTTGACGGCGGGATAGGATTTATTAAATTTTCATTTTCCCTCGTCATATCAAAATTAATCACGATAACTTTTACTTTTCCATCAAAGTAATACGGCGTGTCGGGACGAAGATAAATCAACGTTCCCACGTTTAATTTTACAGTTCTATCCTTTAATATTAATTTTCCAACGCCTTCTACGCCCAGTACGTAAAACAACCTATAATCATACGAAGAAGATAACGGAGCGGAAGATTTTACCGTTGCTTGAAGTTCGGCGTATCGCATAAACGGATTGATGTTTGATAAATTCATAATTCCCCTAAAGTTTGTTTTTTTAACTTTTTAGTTTGTATTTTATATTGATTATATACTAAATTTATAATATAATCAAGTTATATTATATCTTTTGGGAGTTTTTATGAAATATATAGTCGGTTATCCGATAAGTGAAAACGAAAACTTTATAAACGAAATAATCAAAAACCGCGACCAAATACAGGAAGTTTACTTTTCTTGGGGGGATATGCCAAACGGTAGAAGCGCGTTAAACTCAAACGGCTCTACCCCGTTTGAAACACTTACCCGCCAAGTAAGTGATTTAAAAAGGTTAACTGAAAACGACGTTAAACTTAATCTTTTATTTAACGCTAACTGCTACGGCAAAGATTCGCAATCTCGCAAATTCTTTCACGAAATTGGCGATTTAATCGATTATATAAAATCGAACTTTAACCTTAACTCGATAACTACTTCATCACCACTTATTGCAAAGTTCGTAAAAAGCAATTTTGAAGGAATTGACGTAAGGGCGTCGGTCAATATGGAAATTGGCAGTATTGAAGGAATTTCTTACCTTAAAGATTATTTTGACAGTTTTTACGTTAAGCGAGAGTTAAACCGCAACCTCCCCGCGCTATTAAAACTTAAAAAGTGGTGCGATGATAATGGCAAAAAAATGTATTTGCTTGCTAATAGCGGTTGTTTAAATAACTGTTCAAGCCACACCTTCCACGACAATTTAGTGGCGCACGAGTCTGAAATTTCCAAAATGGACAACGGCTATCAGTTTAAAGGTATTTGTTGGGAGCACCTTTCAACTCCGCTTGGCAAAGAAACGTGGCTACAAAGAACCAACTTTATTCGCCCTGAAGATATTAGTTTATACGAAAGTATAACCCCTGCCGTTAAACTTGCAACAAGGGTTAATAGTTCGCCTATTAGGGTGCTTAACGCTTATATCAACGGTGGATATAAAGGCTCGATTATGGAAATTTTAGAGCCTAATCACAGCGGAGCGTTTTACCCTAGTTTTGCTGAAAACTGCAACTTCCCTAGCGACTACGCTAAAACTGTACTTAACTGCAATAAAGATTGCGAAAACTGCAACTATTGTAAAGAAACGTTAAAAAAAGTTTTAATAACCTTGCCAGAAGATACTTCATTAAAAGTGTAAACCTAAATAAAAAAATTAGTTAGAGCTTATGAAAAAGCCTAAAGGAGTAAATATGCTTACAAGTGAAATGATTAAAAAAGTTGCTTTAGAAGCGGGCGCTGACGCGTGCGGTATTGCGCCTATTTCTAGGCTTAACGGCGCGCCCGACGATATGAACCCTAAATTTTTATTCCCCGAAGCAAAATCGGTTATCGGGTTCGTGTTTAGAATTCCAAGAGGGGTTCAACGCGGTATTGAAGAAGGTACGCAGTTTTATCAATATCCGTCTATGGCATACGGCGGTATTAACGAGATTTTTGCACCTGCCGTTTTATACCACGTAGGTAAACTTATTGAAGACGAAGGCTACGAGGCGTTCACTTATAGAAATACGGGCGCTAGAGGTAGCGTTTCGGATATGGACGGTAGTCCTGGTAATACTTTATCTCCCGAAGAACAAATTGAAATAAACGAAAACGCCAAAACTTCAACGGCGCACCACCGTAGCGTGCAATTTACTCGCCCTACCCGTGATATTAACGTTGCGCCCGACCTTCAGTTCCAATTTAGGCTTGTAGCCGTTGCGTGCGGGCTTGGTGAAATAGGTTATAGCAAAATGCTTTTAACCCCTGAATTTGGCCCACTTCAAAGGGTTGCGTTTATATTTACTGACGCCGAACTTGAATACGATGAAATGTATAACGGCAAACCGCTTTGCCGTAAGTGTGGTGCATGCGTAAGAGAGTGCCCGGGTGGTTGTATTCCGCCAATGAATTCTGGCAAAACGATAAGCGTTAACCTTGACGGCAAGATTTGCGAGTGGGGGGATATCGATATGTGGCGTTGCTACGCTTTCTACACCCACGCTGGTAGATACTTTAACCCGTTTGTTCCTAAAGAAGTTTGGGATAAAAACGAAAACGGAAACCTTGACTTAATGGAAGGCAAAACGGATATCGCCGATGAAAAAGAAATTATGAAAGTTTACGGCGAACTTCAAAAATACTTCCCTAGTTGGGTTGGCTATAATATGGCAAAGTGCGGTGGCTGTATAAGGGCTTGCGTTTCTATGCTTGAAAAGAAAGGCGGTTGTATGGAAAACCGCTTTGAAAAGCCGTTAAGGAAAGGTAAACCATGGAAGTTAGACAGATAATTATAAATTCAAACGATGATGAAGGCTTTAAAGTCGTTCACGAATACGGAGAGTGGAAAGTTGGTATTTTAAACTATAACGAAAGATTTTCTAAATTTAAAGAACTTGAAAATCACACGCTTACCGACGAAGTTTTTATTTTAATTGACGGCAATGCTACCCTTTACACGGAAACGGAAAAGGTTGTAATGGAAAAATCCAAATCGTACACCGTACCCGCTAACGTATGGCATCATATAGTCGTTTCTAAAGACGCGAAAGTTATAGTTATTGAAAACAAAAACACTTCAAAAGACAATACCTTAAAGAAATATTTATAAGGAGAAAACAATGTTAACTAGTGAGTTAATTAAACAAAAAGCAAAGGAACTAGGCGCAACCGTTTGCGGAATTGGTAGAATTTACGATGAGCCTAACCCGCAAAAAGACCCTAAAATGATACTTCCCGAGGCAAAATCAATAATCGGTTTTGGCTTTATCGTTCCAAGAACGCTTTTTAATACTATGAATAATCAAAGCCAATACTACACCTATACAACTTTAGGCGTAAAGTACCCCGATGAAGAACTTGCTGAAATTTTCCTTCTTAAAATGGGCGGTATGATTGAAAACGAAGGCTACGACGCTTGCTTACAAAAAGCAATACCTAACTTAAGAATTAAAGGCGACAAAACGACAAATCCCGAAGTTATGGACACCTACGAACTTATCCACGCCGTACCCGTAGCCGAAGGCAAACCAGCGCCCGACGTTATTATAGATTTTGGCAAAGCGGCTAAAGCGTGCGGTATTGGTGATAGGGGGTTAAGCGGTAAAGTTTTAAGCCCTAAATACGGCCCGTATATCCGCTATTGCTTTATTATAACTGATGCGGAACTTGAATACGACGAACCATTAACTACCCCCGTTTGCGACGGTTGCGGTAAATGTATTTCCGCTTGTAAAGGCAACGCAATTTCAAGTGAAGGACTTAATACTTGGCAATGCTCGGTTTACTATAAAGGCGCGCATAAGTCTAATCCGTTTATGACGGAAGACTTTTTAAAAGACCACCCTGACCGTGAAAAAATTATTAACGGTGAATACCGATTCGACAGCGAAAGCGCAAGAAAAATCTATCCTCACCTTAAATTTTTACCCGATACTCAATGGGGTTATTCCGCTTGTATTTGCGGTAGGCCTTGCGACGTAGCGTGCTATAATCACTTAATCGGGGGGAAAAACAATGAAAAATAGAATTATCGAACTTGCTAAAAAATGTGGTGCGGATTTAGTGGGTTTTGCGCCTATTTGCCGTATTCCTAACGAATTAGGCGTAACTAAACTTATGGCGGAAACAAAAACGGTTATCGGTTTAGGCTTTAGGGTACTTCGCGGAACGTACCGTGGCGTTGAAGAAGGTAGCACTTACTATCAATACACCACTATGGCTGTTGAAAATATGGAAGAAACCATTATGCCTATGGCGTCGTTACGCGTTTCTATGATGCTTGAAGAAGAAGGTTACCTTGCCCTTCCACAAAGAAAACACCAACAAATAATGGCGGAAGAAAACTCAACCAATCCAGAAGTAGCCTACGACGCTATTTTTAGGGGCAAAACACAAGAAACACAACTAGATTTTAACGCGCTTGCCGTTTTATGCGGTCTTGGTGAAATAGGATTTAGCGGAGCGCTACTCACCGATGAATTCGGCCCGTTTGTTAGAACTTGCTTTATCTTAACCGATTTAGATATCGAGCCAACCGAAGTAAAAACTCCACACCTATGCGATAATTGTGGCAAATGCAAAAAGGCTTGCCCTGGCAACGCCATTAACGACGACGGCACTGTTGACAAGTGGCAATGCGCGGTTTACTATAACGGCGCTAACGGCTTGAAAAATCCGTTTATGCCACCTGACGCGTTTAAAGATTTTGAAAATAGGCTTGAAATTATTTGTGGCAAGTATAAAGTTAACCCAGAAACTGCTAAAAAAATCTTGGATAATATTTATTTCTACCCACCAGCGCAACATGCTTATCAATGTTCAATTTGCGGTAGAGCGTGCGATATGGCGTGTTATAGCCACCTTGAAGAAAAAGGCGTTTTAACAAAAACCTTTAAAACTCCGTTTAAAAAACGCGAAGAGTGGTCGTTTAAAATCGAAGACTTTAAAAACTAAATAAAATACTGCGGAATTAACCGCAGTATTTTTAATTTACCCGTTGACACTGCGTTGTTTTATTAGTATAATAAACTCATAATGAGAGGAGGTAATTTTTTATGAAATTACGCGAAAGATTTTGGCTTTGGGGACACCCTGAAAAATGCTATAACAATATGTACGGAAACAAAGGAATTTCTCGTATGACGCCTATGGAAGCGTGCTTATACCTTGGCGTTAGAAACACCTTTATGGTACCCGACGGCGAACACGACGGAACTAGGGTTAACCGTAGGCAATACAATAAATCTTTTAAAACCCTTTTAAAAACCGGTTGGGAATTTGGTGGCGAAAGCATTACCGCTAAAGGTGACACTAAAATTATCGACGATTATTTAGAAGATTGCAAAGAATTCCCTAACATTGCTTGCGCGGTGTTTGATGATTTTAAAAAGGACGGAAGATATAAAAATATTCCGCTTGAAAAATTCCATATCATAATGGATAAACTTCACAACAACGATATTAAAAGTTTACAAACTTGGATGGTTTTATACACCCACGAATTTGGTTTAGACAAACAAGTTGATGAAGACTTCCAACCATACATTAACGCGTTTGACGGCGTTATTATGTGGACTTGGTGCGAAAAGGACGTTCCACTTATCCCTGAAAAGTTTGAAATCTTCAAAAAAATGACGCCTAACCACCACCGTATGTTTGGTTGTTACCTTTGGAACTTTGGCGAAGAAAAAGAAGCAACCGCTACAGCCGTTAAGTGGCAACTTGACTGGTATAGAGAACGCATTTTATCTGGCGAGGCTGAAGGCGTTGTACTTCACACTAACACTATGGCGGACCTTGACTATGAGGCTTACGATGCCGCTATTTCTTGGATGGAAGAACACGGCGACGAAGAAGTGCCCGACCTTAAATAATAAAACTAACTAAACAAATAGCGAAAACACCGAAATTTATTTCGGTGTTTTTATTGCAATTTTAAGTATATAATGATATACTTAAACTATCAATATTTAGGCGGTTTGTTATGCAAGTATTATTAGATAACAAGTTAAATTTCTATAAAGCGTCACTTCACGGTCACTCAACTTTTAGTGACGGCGAATTCCCAGTTGAAAAGTTAAAAGAATTGTTCAAGCAAAAAGGCTATTCGGTAGTAGCGTTTACCGACCACGAGCATTTAATTGACAACTCTAATTTAGACGATAAGGACTTTTTAACTATAACGTCAGCGGAACTTGCTATTAAAGAATTCCCTACACAGTCAACGCTAGTAAATTATAATATGCGCGTTACTCACCTTAATATTTTCGCGCTTGACCAACACAACGTTATTACCCCTTGCTATAATTCCGTTTACGACCATTACGTTAAAGATAACAATAAAGACAAAATCTTTTTTGAAAAGGAATACGAAAGGGTTTATTCGGCTGACGGAATTAACGAAATTATTAAAATCGCTAACGAAAAAGGCTTTTTAGTTCAATACAACCACCCTACTTGGTCGCTTGAAAACGCAACCGATTACGTTAACTTTAAAGGACTTTGGTCAATCGAAGTTTACAATAACTCGGTAAACTATTCAGGGGGCGACAGTTACGTGCCTAACGCCTTCGACGACCTTTTAAGAAAGGGCAACAAGATTTTTGCAACGATGTGCGACGATAACCATCATTTAGACAGTATGTTTGGTGGCTGGGTTATGATTAACGCCGATAAACTTGACTATTCTACTATTATGACGGCTCTTCAAAAGGGTAATTTCTACTCTTCACAAGGCCCTGAAATTTTCAGTTTAGTAAAAGACGGCAACAAAGTCAAAATAAAAACTTCGGGCGCTAGACAAATAGCAATGACTACCTATGGTAGAAAAACTAAAG
>JAZURK010000144.1:0-3007 GCA_045606165.1 Christensenellaceae bacterium | reverse complement strand
AGGTTTTGCTACTCTTTTATAATGTTTTTAACTCTATTTTAAATTGTTGTCTTGACATTTTTATCGTGTAGTGCTATCATAGTATCATAATATTATGATATCATAATATAAATACTATAAAAAATAAATTAAAATAAAAAGGGGATAAGATTATGAATAAAACTAAAACTCCAACGGTTGACAAAAAGACTTTTTTGTTAAGGTTATCACCAGAACTTCATAAAAAAATTAGATATATCGTTCAAAAAGAAAAAGACAAAGGCAACTACAAATGCAGTATTAACGAACTTTTAACGGATATTATCGAAAAAGGCGTTAAAGACTTATAACTTTAACAGTGATAATCGTTTTGATTTGATATAACAAAAACCCCCTACGTCAGTAGGGGGTTAACTATTTTATATTAAAGCGTTGCGCCAAAGTCAGAAACGATTACTTGTCCTGTAATTGCGCGCGATTCGTCGCTTGCCAAGAATAAAATGATATTAGCAACGTCGATAGGCATACAAGGCGATACTGAAAGGTTCATATGTTTATTCATTTGTCCCATCATTTCAGGGTTTAACGATTTAGGGTCGGTAGTCATAGTCATAGGTGTTACGATAGTGCTTGGGTTAACCGAATTACATCTAATACCCGTACCCGTAAAGCGTAAAGCCGTGTGTTTAGTTAAGCCGATAACCGCCGCTTTACTAGTTACGTACGATGCGCCACCCGTACCGAAAGCGCCAGCAACTGAATCAAGGTTAATAATCGAGCCTTTGTTTTGTTTTTTCATTTCTTTAACAACGGCACGCGTGCAGTATAAACAACCTTTAGTGTTAATACCTAAAACGTATTCTAAATCTTCATCGGTGCAAGTATCGATAGGCTTTAAACCTTCTTCTAACACGCCTGCATTATTTACTAAAACGTCGATTTGACCGTATTTTTCTACTACTTTAGCAACCATTTCGTTAACTTGTTCTACTTTAGAAACGTCGCAAGGAACGGCGTAAACTTCTCCGCCCGCGCTCGTGATTTTTTCGGCAACTTCGTTAAGTTTTTCAACGCGTCTTGCAGTAACAACAACTTTTGCGCCTTCTTTAGCAAAAAGCATAGCCGTTGCTTCGCCAACGCCAGAGTTTCCGCCTGTAATAATTGCTACTTTTCCGTCTAATCTTCCCATAAAAATCTCCTTTTAAAAAAGATAATAAAATTATAACTTAAAAATAAATGAGTGTCAATATTTTTACTAAAAAACTTAAAACACTTGAAAATTGTTTAGTTTTAGTATATTATGTATTATAATAACTACCCAAGGATTAATTATGAAAATTATTGATATTTTAAATCAAAACAAATTAACTTTATCGTTTGAAGTTTTTCCACCTAAAACGCAGTCTAGTTTTGAAAGTGTAAAAACGGCTACCGAAGAAATCGCTAAACTTGCGCCTTCGTATATGAGCGTTACTTACGGCGCGGGTGGCGGAACTAGTAAATACACGCTAGAAATCGCTAAAAACATTTTAAAAGAGCACGGCGTACCAACGCTTGCGCACTTAACGTGCGTTTCTTCCACCAAAGAAAAAGTTAGCGAAATGATAAATTTAATAAAAGACGCGGGGATAAAAAACGTAATGGCGCTCCGCGGGGATATTCCCGAAGAAAAGAAAGGCGAAGACAGAACTTCTTGGGATTACCGCTACGCCGTTGACTTGGTTAGGGAATTAAAACAAGCCGATAGCGATTTTTGTATCGGTGGCGCGTGTTATCCCGAAGTTCACCCTGAAAGTTTATCTCAAAACGACGACCTTAAGTATTTAAAAGAAAAAGTTGATGCGGGTTGTGACTTTTTAACGACTCAAATGTTTTTTGATAACAATCTTTTATATAACTTTTTATACAAGATTAGGGATTTCGGTATAAAAGTCCCTGTAATTCCAGGCGTTATGCCAATAACTAACGCCAATCAAGTAGATAGGGCGATTAAACTATCCGGCTCGTTTATGCCACAAAGGTTCAAAAGTTTGGTAGATAAATTCGGTTCTAACCCAAGCGGTATGATGCAAGCGGGTATTATTTACGCTACCGACCAAATTATCGACCTTTTTGCAAACGGCGTAACTAACGTTCACGTTTATTCGATGAATAAACCTGAAGTTGCCAAAAAAATTATGGAAAACTTATCTAGTGTTTTAGGATAATGGATATTATAGTAAAAAATTACTCACCGCCAACCGTAAACGAAAAAGAAATTTTACGCTATGCGGGTATGAAAGGCGAAAATCATGATATAACCCAAATTTTAAGGGACTGTTTAAAAGAAATTAACGGTAAACTAAATTATAGCGTTTGTTATATAAAAACTCCTATATCGGTAGGAGAAACGGTTGATTTTTCGCATTTTCAAGTAAAATCCAGCGCTTTAATAAAAAACTTAAGCGGATACGGTAGCGCAATAGTTTTCGTTGCTACGGTGGGGATAGAAATAGATAGGCTTATTAAAAAGTATAGCGTAATCTCGCCCGTTAAAGCCTTGCTTTTTCAAGCAATAGGCGCAGAGCGAATAGAAAGTTTATGCGACGCGTTTTGTAACGATTTAAAAGCCGAATACGGCGAAATCGCAAAAAGATTCTCGGCAGGCTACGGGGATTTTTCGCTAGAGTATCAAACGGAAATCTTTAAAATTTTAAACCCTAAAAAACATATAGGCGTAACGTTACTTGATAGTAAACTTATGTTGCCATCTAAATCGGTTACGGCTATAGTGGGTGTGGAATAATATATGGACATTTTAAACTACTTAAAAAACAATATTATAGTTTTAGACGGCGGTATGGGAACTCTCTTGCAAGCCAAAGGCTTAAAAGCGGGCGAACACCCCGAAAAGTGGAATATTTCACGCCCCGAAGAAATTATAAATATTCATAAAGACTATTTTGATAGCGGTAGTAACGTGGTTTCTACCAACACTTTTGGCGCAAACCTTTTAAAGTTTAGCGAAATAGAACTTGATTTAATTATT
>JAZURK010000143.1:0-3178 GCA_045606165.1 Christensenellaceae bacterium | reverse complement strand
ATTACGCGTTATTGTTTTTATTTATTCCGCTTGCTAAAAGGCTAAAACTTATTTAATTACTTTTTAAATACCTTACTTATATCGTATAAGTCGAAAACTTTATAGAATAAATAATTAAATATAACAACGACTATCGTTGCTATTAAAACGGTAGGTGTAATACTTAAAAATCGTAGTAAAACGTTTTTTAGAAGATAACCTAGCAAGGTAGATGGAATTAAAAACACTATGCTAGTTATGATAAAAGTATTGTATCTTGGCGGAGTTTTACAAGTTTTTTTAATTAATCTTAAGTTTAAAAGGGTGGTTGTTAAATAACTTAACGATAGCCCTACGACTAGCGAATAAACGCCGATATATTTAGGTAAAAAGTATATCGAACACATTAAAAATCCCGCGCCTATTAAAAAATACAAAAGGGTTTTTCTTTCCAAATTCAAACTATTTAAAATACTTGTAGATATAAGGGTTATGCTCATAGGAAACATTATAAGCGTAGCCCTTTCAATATAAATTCCCGCTTGTAAATTATCGTAAACCATAATGCCGATTTCACTTCCCATTGATAAAAATACGGGAATAATCATACACGATATAAATATCGAGCATTTTACGGCCTCTTCAATATTGCGTTTTAAAGTAACTATCTTTTTTTCGTAGAAATTATTAGATAATTCGGGCACTAAAACGAGCGCAATAGAGCCTATTAGCGTTGACGGAATATATATAAGTGGGATACTCATACCGCTCAATTCGCCAAACTCGGCAAGCGCAATCGAGTGGGGTACGCCTGCTAAAACAAGCCTTGCTGGAAGTACGATTGCGATTAGCGTATTTATAAGCGAAGTCATACTTCGCATAGCGGTAATAGGGGTAGCGGAAACTATTAAAGGTTTTAACTCGCCTTTAGGATTTTTAATTTTTCCACCGCGGATAAAAAAGAATAATGTTGCCGTAATAAACGAGAAGATATACGAGTATAAAACGGCGTAGCCCGCTTGGGTAACACCACTCATCATATCCGTTGCTTTATTAATCAAAACAACGCCGAAAATAAGCATAACCGTTTCTTCGGCAAGTTCTATTAAACTATAGGTTAAAAACTGTTTACTTCCCCAAAAAAAGCCACGTATAACCGCGTAAACGGAAGTAATTATAACTCCCGGCAAAACTATTTTTAGTAGCGTAAAACATCGTTTATCGGTGAAAATAAACGAAAAACTATCAGGAAAGAAGGTTAACAATAAAACGATAGGCACTGATAAAACTAGGCTTAAAATTATGCCTGCGCTTACCGTTTTATATGATAAATCACTGCGTTTTTCCGCGTCGTGCTTAACCATTAATCTTGAAATGGTAATAGGTATTCCCGACGCTGTTAAAGTCATAAGTAAGCCTATAACTGACAAGGAAATTTGGTAAATACCAACCCCCTCCGAGCCTAACTGACGCGACAAAAAGATTCTGTAAATAAAACCTAAAAGTCGTTCAATACAAGAAAAAACCGTAACTACGGTCATAGTTTTTACAATTTGTTTAATATTATCACCTGCCAAACGGCAAACGCCGAATAATTTTTCTTATACATTTTATTAATTAAAAGCAAATAATAGAATATAATGTAGTATGGAAAAATTAAAACTTGCTTGTTTTGATAAAACGGAAAATTTTTACGTTGTTTGTAAAGGTGATAATTTGCGAACTATCGCCGAAAAGTTTTCAACTACCGAGAACTTGATTATAAATGATAATTACTTAAAAAATCCTATTAAAATTGGCGAAAAACTGTATATAAAAAGTTATAAAAAAACATATCAAGTTTCGCCTTGTGATACTCTTAAAAGCATTGCTTTAAAGTTTAACGTAAGCGAGCAAAAAATTCTAGAAATAAATAAAATTACTTATATTTACGCGGGGGAAAGGATAGTAATTCCTTGATTAAAATGAAACTCAAATCTATACTAAACAAATTTTTAAATACGGCGTTTTCTAATAAGTGGACGTGCAATATTTGTGGCGTTGAAATATTTAACGGCGAATATTATTGCAATGCTTGTAAGGACAAGCTTATTCCTATTACTTCCAGTAAGTGCGACCACTGTGGTAGGCTTACACAAAACTCAACTAACTACTGCGAATCTTGTTCTGGAAAGAACGTCAATTTCGATTTAGCGCGTAGCGTTTACGCGTATAACGAAACGGTTGCTAAAATTATTTATAATTTTAAATACTCGTCGAAAAAGTACGTAAAAGATATTATTGCCGAATCACTTTGCAATTTGTATCTATCAAACTTTTTGGTTTCCGACTATCTAACTTTTATTCCAATGACCCAAGAAAGACTTGACGAAAGGGGTTACAATCAATCTAAACTCATTGCGGATAAAATGAGTGAAACGCTTAAAATCCCGTCTATCGAATTAGTTGAAAAAGTAAAGGAAACAAGTAGGCAGGCAACGTTAACTGCTAGCGAAAGGCAAGAGAATTTAAAATCTTCGTTTAAGGCTAAAAAGATTGATTTAACGGGTAAAACTATAACCGTTATCGACGACGTTTTAACAACGGGTGTCACTATTGATATGGTCGCAAAACAACTTAAGAAAATGGGCGCTAGTAAAGTGTACGCGTTAACGTTTGCATCGGTAGGTAAAAAAATCCAAGAAATTTAACGTGAAAATCTTATAAAAATTCCTTTATTAAAGGAATAAAGACAAAAAAACTTAAAAAAACTGTTTACTAAAACTGCAAAGTATAGTATAATTATAAAGTTAATTAAAATTACAAATAAGGCGGATTAAAAAATGGGACTTATAAAATATATTCTTTCACACGATACGAGGGTAGGACTTAAAAGAATCGGTAAAATTGCCGATAGTATTATGGAACTTTCGCCTATCTACGAAGCGATGAGTGAAGAAGAACTTAAATCTCAAACAAATATCTTAAAACAAAAACTCAAAGACGGTAAAACTTTAGATGAAATTTTACCCGAAGCCTTTGCAACCGTTAGGGAAGCAAGTTTCAGGGTTTTAAATATGCGCCACTATAAAGTTCAACTTATGGGTGGTATTTGCGTTCACGAAGGTAGGGTTGCAGAACTCCGTACCAAGTCGGAGGCCAAGCGGTCTTAGGAAGACAAATTATTGTGCCAACTCCTTGGCTCACAGAACGACATGGC
>JAZURK010000142.1:0-5331 GCA_045606165.1 Christensenellaceae bacterium | reverse complement strand
AGAAGTATGAACAAGTATACTTTATTGACGATATAGAAAAATGCTTATTAAAAATAAATAAATAATTAACACAAACTTGCAGGAGTGTAGCTATTCTAAATAGATAGCTACACTCTTTTTTGTAAAAAAGTATCATTACTTGGAAAAATATGGTAAAATATACTTAACTTTACAACTAAAAAGCATTTTAACAAAGCGTATTCTGTTTTAAATTCAACGTCATACGGAGCAGCTTCCTTTGGTAGTGGCGAGCAAGTTACCACAGCTACCACTATCAACGTTGATTCTAACACATCATCGGTTGAGAGCAACCAATTTACCATACCCGACCGCGCAAACGATAACGTTTACAGCGTAGATTTATGCGTTTACGCAAATATTTTAAACGGTAGCGGCCGTGCTGATGAAAATGCAAGCATTAGCGTTAAACTTCAAAAACAAACCAATAACGAGTGGGAAACTATTGCAACAGCCGAGATTGAGCCTAGCTTATTGGGAGATCAAATTTCAATAGCAACCGTGCGTTTAGATAGTACCAACGCTATGAATTTAAGAGCAAAAGTTGCGTTTAATAACTTTATTGGCGAAGTTCAAATTAAAGGAATAACCGTAAGTCCTCATAAAAAAGCAACTACTGCTCAAATGATTAAAACAACTGATGACGTAGAATTTGGTTTTAGCCAATTGCAAACTATAAGCTTTACCGTAGGCGATAAGGTGTATTCTAACGTTGCTTTTACCGATAGAGATAGCCGATTAACACTCGTTAGTTATCTTAAAAATCCAGAGTGCTTTAATCTTTGGTATAACGACGGCAAAAACGTTATTATTGGCGTTAATAGCAACGTTATAGAATACACCCCAGCAATAGCGCAATCTACCGCAGTGCCAATAGTTGCACAGGTAACCGACGCTGGCAAAACTATTAAGTACGAGTTTTTAACCTCAAATAGTTTATCGGGTGCTTTTGTTGAAGAGATATCCGTATTAATAGATAATACAACTAGTGCGCAAGAAAAAACTTCGGTTATATATAATTCGCTTATGCAACCGATAAGAAAAATGCAATCTAGCTATTTTGCAGCAAACGTTACTAGTATATTAACCGATTATACATACGATAATTACGGCAATTTAACCGAAGAAAAAACATACGACGCTAACGATACAGCAAAAACAATTACCGCCACTTACACCTACGATACAAACGGCAATATGGCAACTTCAACTCAATACCGCGGTAATCAAACTTTAACCACTACCCACGCTTACGATAGCGAGGGAGTTTTAACCGCAATAACTGCCCCAAACGGCCAAACGTATAACTACGGGTATGATGGCGCAAAACAAAAGCTAACCAGCTATTCTTCTACCCTTAACGGCACGGCTCATACAAACGGCATTTCCTACCAAAATGGCGAAACCTCAATGCTATCGCATAACACCGCCAACGTTTGCTTTAGCAATAATTACTTAACAGATACGTCTGTTATAGCGGTTACACCAAACGGCGTTTTCGCTAACGATGCGAGGTTAAAAATTACCACAACTACCAACGCCCTTGATAACGCAAACGGCTACTACGTAGACAAAGCTTACTCAAACGGCTATACCGAAAGACGCATATACGATAAATACGGGCATTTGGTAACGTTAAGAATAAAAGAGCCTACCGAGCAAGATTTTGTAAAAGCAACGGTATTTATTTACAGCGATAAACCGTTAAGTGAGGTGCAAACCGACCAAAATCCCCTCGTTTCGCCCTTTGATGAGCGCCTAAACGTATCTAAAAACAGTAAATTAATAAAAATACTTGACTATTCAAGCTTTTCAAGTTATAATAACAGCACGGCAGACGGCAAATGCACCGTAAACCAACTTACTTACGATTCAGTTGGTAATCTTCAAGGCGTTACCTTTGCAAATCAAAACAATTTACAGCTTGGCGCAACAGTTAAAGATAGTTACGATAGAGCAACGCAATCAAACGTTGTTTGCAACGGTAAAAATATCGTTAACAAGGTGATTTCCTTTAAAAACTTTGCAAGTAATGAGATTGCAATCGAACGCGTAGAAGTTCTTAAAGCCGAAGATAACACTTTATACGGCAGTTTAACAACTGGGTACTCGCAAGACGGGCTAAAACGGCCTTTAAAAACTACCGTTGTAAACGATAGCGGCAAAGGCTACTCAACCACTTACGAATATTACAACCAACTTGATGAAAACGATAATATAGTTGGCACTACCCCGTTTATTAAATCTGTAACTAATAAAACTGTAACAAACGGCGTTGAGTCTTCGCCACAAGTTGCTTTAGTTGAGTACGATAACGCAGGTAATATTACCAAATACGGCGAGAATGAGTACGTTTACGATGGTTTAAACCGTTTAATTACAGAACATAATGCTGATTTAGATAGATCGTATGAATATACTTACGATTTTGGCGGCAACATAACAGCTAAAATAGAATATGAGTATAAAAACGTATCGCAGTCGGGATTTAACAACCAAACAACTTTTACATATAATGATGCCCTTTGGAAAGATAAGTTAACCAAGTTAAACGGCACAAATCTTTCTTACGATGCAAACGGAAATATTACCTCGTTTAACGGCAAAAATTTAGCTTGGTCTGCGTATAATAAATTGAGCGCAATAACGATGGGCTCACATCAAGTAAGCTTTAGTTATAACGCAAACGGCACAAGGTATCAAAAAACAACGGTTAACGGTACAACTACCTACTATTACGCAAACGATAAATTAATTAGCGAAAAAACGGGCAATAACACCATTATCCACTATTTATACAACAGCACGGGTATTATAGGCTTTGCGTATAAGAGTAACAATCAAGAAGCAATATACACCTATCGCAAAAACCTTTTTGGCGATATTATAGGTATATACGACGCTAATAACACTTGTGTTGCGAGCTACGCATACGACGCATACGGAAAATGCAGTATTTTAAGCGCAACAAACACTACTATTGCAAACGCAAACCCGTTTAGATACAGAGGCTATTACTACGATGTAGAAACTGGGTTATACTACTGCAACGCGAGATATTATTCACCAGAGCTTTGCCGTTGGATTTCACCCGACTCTACTGATTATTTAGACCCAGAATCTATTCATGGTTTAAACCTTTACGCTTATTGCAAAAATAATCCCATAATGTACGTTGACCCAAGCGGTAATTTAGGGATTTTTGCGAAACTTATAGGTATTATTGTAGTTCTTGTTGCTATATATTTGTTAGAAAAGGCAATAGAAGAAAAGGTTGCACCCAAAATAAAGAAAGGAATTCAAATAGTTGATTCTACTATAAAAGAAGTCAAAATTAAAGTAAAAGACTTTTTTTATAAAGAAAAAAATACAGAAGAAGAAGTTCTAGACAAAAAAGAAACAAATATTATTATTCATAACAGTGGTTTAGCACCTGGAGAACTTCAAGTATCTCCAGAGCGTAACAGTTCTGTAGATACAAGGGATATTATGAATATGGCAATGGCATTTTATAATTTTGGCGGAGGTCCGAAAGTTCGATATATATTTAAAGGAGATTGGATATACGAAGCTTTAATGAATCCTGTTTGGTAAAGGAGAACACAATGAAAAAAATTACTAACATACTTTTAGCTTTTATAATTGCATTTTCTGCTAATATAATTTTTAGCGGTTGTTCGCTATTTCATTTTAATGCAGGGCCGTTAGAAAAAAAATATTTAGAAGATAAAGAACGTTTTGATGAGTTTTTAGCTTCCTATTACAATATTGATGGTGAAGAAGAATTTGAATTTTTCTTTGCCGATAGAAGTAAAATAAGCGATAACGAATATAGGTCAATAAAGCGAATTTATGGCATTCCCTCATTTGAAGAAGTGTGTTATGCCCAAAACGGCAAAGAAGCGGTTCTTATTGCATTTAAAGGAAACGAAAAAGATTTTAGTCGAAATCGAAAAGATAAAATTATAAATTACGTTAAATATAACGATTATTTTCTTATTGATTACGTAGGTTTTTATCCTTTTGTAGATGAAATAGTTTCTGTTGGCGATATGGTCTATACTTCAGATGAAAAAACTTTATTAAGCATTTACGATTGTGAAATACAAAACAATATATTTAGCATTCCTTCAAACACAACCAGCCTTGGAGGGTATTTAGAGTGGAAGTCAGAAATTCATAAAGTCATATGTAATGATGAGCTTTTGAGAATTGGAACTGTTTGTTTTTCTTTTCAACATGAAATACAAAGCGTTTATCTAAATGAAGGGCTTGAGTGCATAGCAGCAGCAGCATTTTATGATTGTATAAGTTTAAAGCAAATAGTAATTCCTAAAAGCGTAAAACGAATAGGAGGTGAAGCTTTTAACTGCACAACTGTTTTTTGCGAAGCACAATCCAAACCGGAGGGTTGGCTTGAAGAGTTTGCTGTAGAAAGCGCAAAGGTTTACTATGCAGATGAATGGCATTATGATAAAGACGGAAATCCGGTTGTAAACGCACAATAAAAGCAAAACTTAAGCGGAGCGAAAATTTTTCGCTCCGCTTTTATCTTGTTTTTTTATGTGATTTTTCAATAAAACACCCCGTTAATCGCCCTATAGAGGCACTTTTGCAATTTTTGTTACTCAAAACTCATAGATAGGCGCAAATAAAACTAAAAAATCACAAACACCCCGTTAATCGCGCTATAGCCCTACTTTTGAGTTAAAAACCAAGTTGAATATTATTTTCTTCGGTCATTCTGAGCGAAGTCGAAGAATCTAGTTAATTTAATGATATAAATCACTCCACTAAAACACCCTATTAATCGCTCTATAGCCCTACTTTTATAAAAAACGCGCCCTACTTTAAAAGCGTGTTTACAACTTAAATCCACCATTTTTAACCTCGGGCTTGACAGTAAAGTATTATTGTGTTATAATATCCTTACGACGCCGGCGGTAATTTAACGGCTAAAAAAGAGCATTCATATAACAACCTACTCTGTGCGCCGTTAAACCAAACGTCGTTTGCTTACAACTTTGGCACTTGGAAAGATCAATTAGCTTCATTTAGCGCAGGAGTATTAGATGCTACTTTCCATACACCTAAGTGGTTTAGCTCGTTACCTGATGATCATTGGGCTAATCCGAATATATATTTAGGATTGGGAACATGGAATGTAAATGCTTCTATAGGTGTTGGTCTTTCAGGAACTGCAGAAATAATTTCAGGAACTGTTGGAATTCAGTTTGGGGATGCAATAAGTATCGGAGTAAAAGGATATGTAGGAATTGGATTTACAATTGATTTAACTAATGGTATTAAATT
>JAZURK010000141.1:0-9131 GCA_045606165.1 Christensenellaceae bacterium | reverse complement strand
CGAAAGGCGGGGTAGAAGTCCGCGCGTTAGACGGCGTATCTATTGATTTTCCGGAAACGGGTATGATTTTCTTACTTGGCCGTAGCGGTTCGGGTAAATCCACGTTACTTAACGTCGTTGGTGGGCTTGATGCGCCAACCGACGGTGAGATTACCGTAAAGGGCAAAAGCAGTAAAGAGTTTTCGGGTTCGGATTTCGACTCGTATAGAAACACTTACGTTGGTTTTGTTTTTCAAGAATACAATATTTTAGAAGAATTTACGGTAGAGCAAAACATTGCGCTTGCACTTCAACTTCAAAATAAGCCCGCAAGTCGTGAGGACGTAAGTAATATCTTAAAAAGCGTTGACCTTGAGGGTGTAGAAAAGCGTAAACCAAAAACGTTATCTGGTGGACAAAGGCAAAGGATTGCTATTGCTAGGGCGCTTATAAAAGACCCTAAAATCATTATGGCTGACGAGCCGACGGGCGCATTAGATTCTACGACTGGTACACAAATTTTTGAAACGCTTAAAAAACTTTCAAAAGATAGGCTTGTTATCGTTGTTTCGCACGATAGAAATTTTGCCGAACAGTACGCTGATAGAATTATAGAACTTGCCGACGGTAAAATTATTAACGACTTAACCAAAACTAAAGAAATTGCTCAAGCTGATACTAACGTTACTATCGTAAACGAACAAACTATTACCATAAAAGATTGGTCTAAAGTTACTGACGACGAACTTAAAACGATTTTTTCCGCTATGAAAAAATCTAAAAATGAAACGGTAATAACTTCAAACCCAACTACCGTTGATGAGATTAAAAAAGTATCTGGCGCGAACGAAACGAAAACCAAGTTTTCGTTTAATAAAACCGGTAAAATTAAAAAGCAGGATTATTCGGGCGAGAAAGTTGAATTTATTAAGTCTAGATTGCCTTTTAAACACGCTTTAAGGCTTGCTTTCGACGGTATTAAGTCCAAGCCAATTAGGCTTACTTTTACCATTATTTTAGCCGTTGTAGCCTTCGTGTTTTTCGGGGTTTCATCTTCTTTAATGATGTATGACCCTAATTATTCGGTTGCTAATGCTTTATATTCGTCTAACTATGATAGTATAGTTTTAAATAAAATGTACGACGCGCATTTTAAACAAACTATACTTAACAGCGAAAACAACGATTACGAAAACATTGAAAATAACGTAAAACTTCGTTCCGCGTTTACTCAAGCCGAACTAGACAACTTTAACAGTAACACTCATAATCTTAAATTTGCAGGCATAATCGACCTTGGCGCATATCAAACCGAGCAAGAGACCGTGTTTGGTTATAGGACGTTTAGACCTACTTTTTCTAATATTGCTATAAACGTAAAAAGCGAATACTATTATCCAAGTTTATCAGCGCTTGGCTTTAGTGATTGTGGGGAACAATACCTTATTGATAACGGATTTACTCGCGTTATAGGTAGTTATCCTACAAAACCAAATGAAATTGCGATAACTTCGTACGTGTTTGATTTGTATTCTAACGCGCATCCGTCAAGCCTTGTTGGAGAACCGTTTAAGTACGAAAAACCAGAAGATATTATCGGTAAAACTATTAAAATTAGCAATATTGATTTTGTTGTTACGGGTATTTACGACGTTGGTAAAATTCCTGATAGGTACGATGAACTTTTAAATGAAGACTCTAAACTTGATAAATATTCTAAATCGCAACTTTCGTTAGAACTAGCGGATATCGTGCAAAATACTTTCCATACCTTGCTTTTTGTGTCTAATGATTTTTACGATACTTTTAGAAACGTTTCTATAAATATAAAATCCGCAACTTCTCAAGGTTTATTCTTTTCGTTTAAACCTATTGAAGACGTTATTACCGACAAGAACTCTGAAAGCACTTTCTTCAATCAAAAATCCATTTGGAAACACGATTACGTTATAAATGCTTACGACTTAAACGGTAATTCAATTAACTACGTTGCGCCTAACGAAAATGAAGTTTATATCCCTATAAGAAGGGTATTGCTTTGGCCAACTACGAACGGTTCGGATTTCTATACTAGATTAAATGAAAATGTAGAACTTTATACCCAGCAGTATCCAAGATTTATGGAACTTTACGAAAAGTATAAAAAGTCTAACGAAAACCTACAAAAAGATGAATTTACCGAGTTTACTAAATTGCTTTTTACGGTATATAACGGAGTTATGGGTGAAGAATTAAACCTTCCAAAGACTGTTTATGCTAAAAATTCAAAAGGTAAACAAGTAACGCTTACCATTAAGGGTTATTACGCGTTTGGCACTTGCCTTAACGATAACGGCTATGAAAATATCGTTGCGGATTCATTTTGCGATAAATATGCAACTATTGGCTATGATGATGACGATATAAATTATATTAAATATACAACTACTTATAATTTCGACCCGTATAACGAAAAATACGGCGCTATAATAACTCCAACACAAAACACTATAGAGCAAACTTACTTTATGCTTGAATCGGGGCACGACGTTGTTTCGCTTGAAATTACGAATTTAATTTATCAAACGACTTCTCAAATGGCAGACCTTATTTTTGGCTTGAAAATTCTTTTTTGGGTTGCTGGTGGATTGTTCGGCTTGTTTGCCTCGCTTATGTTGTTTAACTTTATTACCGTTTCTATTTCTTCTAAAAATAAAGAAATTGGTATTTTAAGGGCAGTTGGCGCAAGAAAACACGACGTATTCAAAATTTTTATTACCGAGGCTTTAATTATCACGCTTATTTGTTTTATCATTTCAGCGGTGATAAGTGGTTTTGCTTGTTCGTTTATTAATACGTTTACTTTGGAAAACGCGCTTGGT
Source organism: Christensenellaceae bacterium (assembly GCA_045606165.1). GTDB lineage: Bacteria > Bacillota > Clostridia > Christensenellales > Borkfalkiaceae > HGM11412. The sequence continues at coordinate 6,291 of JAZURK010000141.1, read as the reverse complement.
ATAAAATTACTAGATTACACGGTTATCAACGTACTTTTATTACTAGGGATTTCTTTATTTATTTCAATGCTTGCAACGGTGATACCCGTTACGAAAATAGCAAATAAATCTCCTGTTGATAGTATTAGAGCATTATAATAAACAAAAATCTCGCTTTAAAGCGAGATTTTTTTGTAAATAAAAAACCTTTGCGAAATAGCAAAGGCTTTTAAAATTAGTCGATTTCGTAATCTACTGCAACGGAACTTTCAACGTGAGCGTGCATATATTTTTTAACTACGTTAACGTGATACTCGTCTTTTTGGTATTCTTCAAGTTTTTCCATACTTTCAACAACCACTTGTAAGATAAGGTCGTACGAGCGGGCAGAACCTAAAATATCTTGCCCAACTTCAATTCCCCAAATTTGTGGAACTTTAGTGACCATACTCATAAGAACGTTGGTTGCTTTTTCTTTTTCGTCTATACTGTTGTCTTTAAGTTTAAAACATACTACGTGTTTAATCATTTTACCAATCCTGCCTGTCGCTTATTTTAATATCGTCGTAATACTCAAAGTATTTAGCTTTGAATTTACTTGTTTCGGCTTTCGCCTTTTGTTTTTTTAGTTTTTCTATATTAGGCTTTTCGGTAGCCTGTTTTTTTTCTGTAGGTTGAGTTTTAGGTTTATTATTTTCCATTTTTACCCTTTAACCAAACCATTAATACCGCAACGTCGGCTGGGTTTACGCCCGAAATCCTTGACGCTTGGTCGATATTTAACGGTTTTACTTGATTTAATTTTTCCCTTGCCTCTATGCGAAGACCGTCAATTTTCATATAATCGGTATCAGTTGGCAATGTTTTAACCTTTAACTTTTCGGCTTTTTCAATAGCGGAAAGTTCTTTTTTAATGTAACCTTCGTATCTTATATCCGTTTCAATCGTTTCTAAAATATCGTTAGGGCAGTATTCAAATGCGTCAAAGTATTCTTTAATCGTTCTTATTGAAATACCGCGCCTAATCATATCTGCGTAACTCATAGGTTTTAATACTTCGCCCGTGTTGAACGGCTCTAAAAACTCTTTAGAGTCCTTAAACGGAATAACGGTATTAACTTCCGTTAAAGCCTTTTTAGTTATTTCTTGACGCTTTAGGTAAACTTCGTATCTTTCGTCGGATACAAGCCCAAATTCTCTACCGATAGGGGTAAGCCTAATATCTGTATTGTCTTGGCGTAGAACAAGTCGGTATTCCGCGCGTGACGTCATAACACGGTAAGGCTCGTCAGTGCCTTTAGTAACTAAATCGTCAATCATAACGCCAATATACGCTTGGTTTCTATCAAGAATAAGTGGACTTTCGCCCTTTAAGTATCTACCCGCGTTAATTCCCGCTATAAGACCTTGCGCGGCAGCCTCTTCGTAACCACTTGTGCCGTTTATTTGCCCAGCCGAGAAAAGTCCGTTAACCTTTTTAAATTCAAGGGTAGGTTTTAGGTCTAAACTATCAATACAATCGTATTCAATAGCGTAAGCGTAACGCATAAACGATGCGTTTTCAAAACCTTCGATTGAACGGTACATAGCAACTTGAACGTCAATCGGCATCGACGACGACATACCTTGAACGTAAATTTCGTTAGTGTCGGCTGATTCTGGTTCTAAAAATATTTGGTGTCTATCTTTATCTTCAAATCTAACGACTTTAGTTTCAATAGACGGGCAGTATCTAGGGCCCGTAGTAGTTATAAAGCCGTTATAAAGTGGCGACCTATCAAGGTTAGAAAGTATAATTTCGTGAGTTTTCTTATTAGTGTAACCAAGGTAGCAAGGAATTTGCTCGTCTTTAATTTTGTCCGTCATATACGAGAACGGATAAACGTCCCTTTCGCCTTCTTGGATAGAAAATTTAGAAAAATCAATAGTTCTTTTATCAATTCTTGCAGGAGTACCCGTTTTAAAACGCCTAACGTTAAAGCCAAGCCTAATCAAATTTTCGGTAAGTTTAGTAGCGTTTTGGAAACCGTTAGGGCCGGAAAACTTTTTAACGTCGCCCGAAATTATATCGCTGTTTAAATATACGCCCGTTGCCAAAATAACCGTTTTACAGTTAAGTATCGAGTTATAGTTAGTAACAACGCCTGTAACCTTGCCGTCTTCCGTTAAAATATCCGTAGCCTCGCATTGTAAGATGCGCAAGTTAGGGGTGTTTTCGAGTGTTTTTTTCATCTCAATATGGTAACGGTTTTTATCGGCTTGCGCTCTTAACGATTGCACTGCAACACCTTTACCGCGGTTAAGCATTTTGATTTGGAGCATCGTTTTGTCAATGTTGATACCCATTTCACCGCCAAGCGCGTCTATTTCGCGTACCAAATGACCTTTAGCCGTGCCACCGATAGACGGATTGCACGCCATAAAGGCAATATTATCAAGGTTAATTGTAAGTAGGGCAGTATTAAAGCCCGTTCTAGCAAGCGCTAAAGCCGATTCACAACCGGCGTGTCCAGCGCCTACAACAACGGCATCGTAAGTGCCCTCAACGTAGTAGTTCTTATCCATATTATTTCTTTAAAATCATATTTTTAATATCGTTCACTTCTGTTGCAAGTTTATCGTCGGATTTAATCATTTCGGCAATCTTATCGCGTGAGTGAATAATAGTAGCGTAGTTTTTACCGCCAAGCGCTTGACCGATAGTAACAAGCGGAATAGACATAAGTTCCCACATTAAGTAAGCGCAAACTTGCCTTGGTTCAACGAGTTCTTTATTACGTTTTTTACCTATTAAATCGCTCTTTTTAACGCCGTAATAAGCGCAAACTTTTTCTATTACTTCGCTTGTAGTTGTAGTTTCTTTAACTTCTTGCGAAATACTGTCTTTAAGCGCGTCGGTTGCAAGTGATAAAGTAATAGGTTTTTCATGTAGAATAGACGCAAAAACAACCTTATTTAAAAGTCCTTCCAAACTTCTAACGTTATCGCCTGAATTTTCGGCAATAAACGTTGCGACGTCTAAAGTTAAAATGTGTTTTTTAATTTCGGCTTTCTTTTGTAAAATCGCGATTTTTGTTTCAAGGTCGGGAGCGGTAACTTGCGCTTTTAAACCGCCTTCAAATCTAGTTTTTAAACGATTGTCTAATACTTCAATTTCCGATGGGTCGCAGTCGGCTGAAAGAACGATTTGTTTGTTTTCGCCGTAAAGCGCGTTAAAAGTGTGGAAAAATTCTTCTTGAGTTGCTGGTTTGCCCGATAAAAATTGAACGTCGTCAACGATTAATACGTCGATATTTCTATATTTGTTTTTAAATTCAACGCCTTCTTGAGAATACGCTTTACCCGAACGAATATTAGCAATAAGTTCCGAAGTAAACTTTTCACAAGTAGAATAAACGATTTTTTTATTAGGCATTGTCTTTTTAATTTCGTTGGCAATCGAGTGCATTATGTGCGTTTTACCAAGCCCAGACGCGCCGTAAATGAAAAGTGGGTTATAACTGTTGCCTGGGTCTTCAGATACCGCTTTAGCGGCAGCGTAAAGGTATCTATTCGATTCACCTACAACGAAGTTTTCAAAAGTAAATTGCTGGTTTAATGGTAAACTTTCAAGGTTATTGTCTTCTTTTTTAGATTCAACTTGCGCAACGTATTCGTCGCGGTTTTTACCAACGAAAATATCAATGCTATTGATACCAAGCGAAAGTTTATTAGATGAACTTAAAATTTTATCAACAAGTAAAGTTTTAGCCATACCCGAATTAATCGTATTATTTGCAAGCAATACAAGGGTAGTACCTACTAAATCAATAGGTACTAACTTTTTAATAAACGTGGTGTAGTGGATTGTTGATATAGAGTTTTCAAGTTCGGGAAGGAGTTTTTCCCAGATAATCTCATAACTTTCTTTGTGTTGCATTTTTTTCTCCGTAAAAGTTTAATTTGTATTGTAAAAACGAAAAGTTTGTGTTATAATTAATAAAGTATATTAATTATATACTAAATTAAAATAAAAATCAACAATAATAAGCGCTTCGCCAATGTATATACAAAAATTAAATTTAAAAAATTATCGCAACTATAAAAAAGCAGAGTTTGATTTTTCTAGCGGTATAAATATTTTAGTGGGGGATAACGGTCAAGGCAAAACCAACTGCGCAGAGGCCATTTTTTATCTATGCACGGGTTATTCGCCAAAAGCAACAAGGGATAAACAACTTATTAAAGACGGCGAAACGGAGTTTAATATCTCTTGCAACGCAATATCGCGCTATGGAACGGTTATCGTTGATATTTCATACAACACTCAAAGTGAAAAATCAATAAAAGTTAACGGTGTTCCGCTTAAAAAAATCGGCGAACTTATGGGTAACGTTAATTCGGTCTTCTTTAATCCTAACGAACTCAAACTTATTAAAGAAAGCCCTGAAGATAGGCGTAGATTTATGGATATTGCCATTTGTCAAATGTCCAAAACTTATTTTTACGCGCTACAAAAATATCGTAAAATTTTAGAACAACGAAACAATCTTTTAAAAAATCCCGATAGGGAAGTGATTTATGAAACTTTACCACTTTGGGACGACCAACTTTGCACCTACGCCGAAATTATCGTGAACGAAAGGAAAGAGTTTTTAAGTAAACTTTATCCACACGCTAAAGAAATTCACGCCTTTTTAAGCAACGGTAAGGAAGAATTAGAATTATCTTCCGACCTTTCTTACGTTGAAGACGGCGTAGGGGTTAAAGATTCGCTTGTAAAAGCGCTTGCCGAAAGGGTTGAAAAAGATATTGCTTTAGGGTATACGGGCGTTGGTCCTCACCGCGATGATATTAAAATTAAATTAAACGGTATTGACGTTAGAATTTACGGTTCGCAAGGACAACAGCGCACTTCGGCTATATCTTTAAAACTAGCCGAACTTGAAATCTTTAATGAAAAGTTTAGCGAGTATCCCGTATTGATTTTAGACGATGCTTTTTCGGAACTAGATAAAACAAGGCGTAAAAAACTTCTTGAAAGGGTAAGCGGTATGCAAACTATTATTACTTGTACCGATTTTAGCGATGAAATTCCGATAGGCGTGGAAGTTAAATATTTTGATATAGAAAATGGTGAAATAAAAGGAGAAAGATATGTTTAAAGAATTAGGATATAAGATAAAAGCAATGGGCTACGTAGTTTACTTTTTATCTCTTGCAGCGCTAGTTGTGTTAGGCGTATTTATGATTTTACAAGGTAATTTATTTGGTTACGTTGTAGGGTTTAGTAGTTTTTTTATTGCTTGGATACCTGCGTCCCTTGTTTACGCTTTTGGCGAAATATATGAAAAAATAATGTACGACGGGAAAAACGTGCCTATATTTAAAACTAAAAAACAAATCACCGAAGAAAAAAATGCGGAAGATTATGAAAAAATCAAACATCTTCAAGAAGTAAAAAATAGTCAAACCGTGCCAGACTACGATAAACTTAAAAAATTAAAAAAACTTCAAGAAGAACAATCAAAAACCAAAAAAATCAAAGTAGATGATAAATTTAGAGAAACTGATATTTAATGAAAAAATAAATGCTCGGCTTTAGCCGAGCATTTTAATTTTTGTTTTACCTTTCTTCACGGAAGTAGTTATTGCCAAGCGAAGCAGGTGGTTGATTTTCTTTGCTATCTAACATACTTGTAATAATTAAGACAACAATTGTTACAAAGTAAGGTAAAAGTTTAATAAGTTCTTGTTGACCTAATGATTTTAAACCAGTGATTTTGTAACCTAAAATGTATAAAGCACCAAATATGATAGAGCCTAAAATACATAAATCTGGTTTCCACATAGAGAAGATAACAAGTGCAATAGCAAGCCAACCGAATGATTGAATTGTTAATGTATTGTCAAACGTACCACTATTGTATTCCATTACGTAAAGTAAACCACCTAATCCTGCAATAATACTACCAATTAAAATAGCGCCGTATTTATAAGCGGTTACGTTGATGCCTACTGCGTCTGCAGTAGCAGGGTTTTCACCAACAGCTCTTAATGATAAACCAACTTTAGTTTTACGTAATATTATTGCCGCAACTATTGCTATAGCAATGGCTATGTAAACTAAAACACCGTAGGATAGGAAAATCTCTCCAAACCAACCTAAATCTTCAGCGAAAGGTAAGGGTGTTCTAATAATTTTACTTGCTTTAGAAAATCTCATAGTGTCAACAAAGTTGTCCATGAAAAATTGAGTAAAACCTGCACCAAAAGTAGTTAAAGCGAGACCTACAACGTTTTGGTTAACCCTAAACGATACGGTTAAGAACG
>JAZURK010000140.1:0-2164 GCA_045606165.1 Christensenellaceae bacterium | reverse complement strand
CACAGTTAGTAACGATATACGCTTAAAAAAACATTAACTTGTTTTATATTTATATCATAATATTATGAGATCATAATACCATTATTTTTACGCACCACGTTAAAGTTCCGTTTACCCTACACAGTTAGTAACTGTACACGTTAAAAACTACAAATAAATCAAAAAATCTCGCTTTTAAAAGCGAGATTTTTATTTATAATTCTTTTTCAATTTTATTATACAAGTTAACGTAGTCTTGTGAAGAAAGGTCTTCGCCCCTAACGTCTACTTTAAAACCAAGCGCGGTCAAGATGTTTTCTACTTGTTCACGCGATAAAGGATACGCTTTAATTAGGTTGTTAACTAGCGTTTTACGGCGCATAATAAACGCCGATTTTATAAGTTTACGATACTCTTTAATATCCTTAATATCATACTTATTTTTATTAAGGGTAATCTTAACTACTGCCGAGTCAACGTTTGGCGGTGGCAAGAATTTTTCCCTTCCAATATACATTGTAATTACGCTATCGGCAACCGCATTGATTGATGCGGTAATCGCACCGTATTCGCTATCACCCGCGTCGGCAGTTATCCTTTCGGCTACTTCTTTTTGAATAGTTACGATTATACTTTCGCAGTTTTCCGCCTCTTCGATAAAGCGCATAATGATAGGTGTTGTAATGTAGTATGGCAAATTTGCTATAACCGTATATTTACCGCCTATCATTTGTTCTAAATCTTCAGTTTTGATTTTCATAATATCGTTAAAAGTTATCTCGATATTATCATAATCTTTAAGCGTTTCGGCAAGGATTGGTTTTAATTTTGTATCAATTTCAAAGCCGTAAACTTTTTTAACGCGCTTTGCAATCTCCATAGTTAAAGTGCCCGCGCCCATACCGATTTCTACAACGGTAGAGTTTTTATCAACGCCCGCGCCTTCAACCATTTCGCCTAGCAAGTTTTCATCGGTTAAAAAGTTTTGACCGTACCTTTTTTCAAACGTGAAGTTGTTATTTTTTAAAACCTTTTTAATGTCCATTTTTACCTTTTGAATAACCTATTAAAGTTATCCTCTATTCGTTTAGTAAAATCGTTTAAATCATAACCTAAATTATCGGCAATAAACTTATAGGTAACGGCTACGTTTTTAGGCTCGTTTAGTTTGCCCCTAAACGGCTCGGGGGAAAGATAAGGCGCGTCAGTTTCAATTAAAAGCCTATCAATAGGGATTTTTTTAACAACGTCTATCCTTTTAGCGTTTTTATAAGTAACTACCCCACCAAACGAAAAATACCCGCCTAAATCAAGCAATATTTTTGCTGTTTCAACACTTTCACTATAGCAGTGCATTAAAAAGCCGTTAGATAAATAGTTTTTGTTAGCCGTTAATATATCAACTGTATCTTTGCAAGCGTCGCGCGCGTGAATAACTAAAGGTTTATTCAACTTATTAGCAAGCATTATTTGACTTTCAAAAACTTCAAACTGTTTATATTTATCATAGCCTTCGTAGTGATAATCAAGCCCGCACTCGCCTACTCCCAAACATTTATCGCTTTTAGCAAGGTCTTCAATAATAGATAAGTCGTTTAAATCAAAGTTATCAGCGCAACCTGGGTGAACACCCGAAGTAAAGTAGACTTCGTTATACTTTAGCGCGTTTTGATAACAAACCCTAGTAGTTTCAATATCGCAACCGCTATCGATAACGAGTTTTACGCCTTGAGATAAATAGTTTTCCCTAACGCTATCAATATTATCTAATAGTTTTTTATCCGCTAAATGAGTGTGAACGTCGATATAGTTTAGCAAACTTCCGCACCTGCAGGCATATCGCCGTCTGGGGTAACGATAACGACTTTACCGTCTTTTTCAGCGCAAAGAACCATACCTTCGCTTACAATACCGCAAAGTTTAGCAGGTTTTAAGTTGTAAACTAAAACTACTTTTTTACCAACTAATTCTTCAGGTTTATAATATTCTTGAAGACCTGACGCTACGGTTCTAGTTTCGCCGTTGCCAAGGTCTAAAGTAAGTTTTAAAAGTTTTTTAGATTTTTCTACGATTTCGCACGCCTTTACTTCAGCAACGCGAAGTTCCGTTTTGAAAAATTCGTCGATAGTGATTTGCTCTTTAACTTCTTTTACTTCTTCCACTTTCTTTTCTTCCTTTTTTTCTT
>JAZURK010000139.1:0-2805 GCA_045606165.1 Christensenellaceae bacterium | reverse complement strand
AGCGGCACTTACAAACAAGCAAATCATTTTAACCTGCTATTTATTTGCCTGCGTGAAGGATTTGATTTTTTTATTAAAAAATTTTTAAATATTATTAATAGTATCAAACAAAAAACGGCTTAAATTAAGCCGTTTTAATATATACCGTCAGTCAATTCTTCAAAAGACGTGTTTAATACTTTTATTATTTTAATTATATTATATAATGATGGTTCAACCTTGTCACACTCCCACTCGCTAACGCGTTGTTGTGTCGTTTCCATTTTTATGGCAAAGTCCTTTTGACTTAACTTATTAAGATTTCTTATCCCCTTTAAGTTCTTACCAAACGTATTCATAATAATATTTTACACTAAACCCCGTGTTTTTATTTGACATACACTATATTTAGTGTTATAATTAAAACAACAAAAGATGTGAGGTTTTTACAAATGAAAATAAATAGAAGTTTTTGGGCGGAAATGACTTTTTTAAAGATTTTGTTTTTTTGGTTGATAATTCCAGTGATTATAGCGTATATCGTTGCTAAAAATTACTTGGTAACTATAACTGAAAAAAAGATTATTATTAATTCTGGTATAATAAATAAAACTTCTTCTGAATACGCCGTTGCAGGTATTACGTCAATTAGAGTAGAACAAACAATGTTTGGCAGTATCTTTAATTACGGAACGGTTTATATCTCTTTAGCGGGCAATAGAAAAGTTTTATTAGAAGACGTAGCAAAACCTAACGAAGTTAAATCGTTTTTGAATAAACAATTAGAAAAAACCGCTACTGCTACGCACACGTTAGTTAACTAATATAAAAAATAAGGATAAGTTGTAACTTATCCTTTTTTTATTTTATTAATCGTTTGCGATGGGGATTCGCCCATTATTCTCTTATACACTTTTGAAAAGTAAAGCGGGTCTTGAAAACCACACGCCGAAGAAATATCTTTTATGCTACTAACGTTGCGCTTTATTAATGAATAAGCGTATTTTATCCTTAATGAATTAATATATTCGCTAATAGTTATTTTCATATTATTAACAAACGCGCGCGATATATATTTAGGATTGTAGGATAACTGTTTTGCTATCAAATTCAAATTTAAGTTTTGATTTGTAAAATTATCATCGATAAAAGTTTTTATTTTTAATAAAATATCTTTAGCGCTTGTTAGTTTTTGTTTGTTTTCGGCATTAATTTTACCTATTTCGGCAAGGGTTAAAAACAACACCCCTTGACTTGCTAAACCTATTAAACTTTCGCTTAAAGTTAAATTATCCACCCACACCTTGCTTACGCTTTTTATATTTTTATACACACAGTTTGTAATAGAAACTGAAAGATTATCAAGGGTATCGATAGCCGAAGTTCCTATAAAACTAATATAAGCAAATTTTAAACCACCCAAGTTTTCTATACAATAATGCTGTGCGGGAAGTTCAATAAAAACGTCCCCTTCTTCAATATTATACTCTTTATAATTAGTTTTAAATACCCCCGCCCCACTTATAACGTAGTACACCCTACAGTAAGTACTGTAACGCCATTTAAAATAAACCTTTTCATCAGTTTCGTAAACGTAGTTGATTACTTGAAGGTCGTTTCTTTTTATATCCTTTACAAAATTACAAATATTAATTGTTTCCATATCTATATATTACTAATAATAATTGCAAATGTCAATAAAAAAGTGGAAAAATTACTTAATATTGTGGAATTTTTCTATTGTTTTATTATCAATTACGAGTTAAAATGATTATATAAATAAATTTAAGGCTACGTAGCAATAGATAAGTGATTAAATTTATTGGTTTGGCGAGAAAAAAAGCAAGCAAGACAAGGCAAACCCCTTTAGAATAGAGTATACATCTTATCAAGGGGTTAAACAAAGTATTGCGCAGTTTTTTTACCGCCAAAAATCAGTTAGATATTGCGGAGTAGCCGAGGGGAAAAACAATGAAACAGTTAGCAATGAAAGCATACGTTAACGAAATACCAAGTAAAGAAGTAATTTTGCCTAAAGGCTATAAAATTATAAACTTTACAGGTATAGAAGAAGACTATGCGTCTTGGAAAAAAATAGTAGTAGAGCCACCCGTTCCGCCGTTTGATGGCGACGAATACTGGCGTATGGCAATAGACGGTTATAGCGACCTTGATTTAGTATTAGAAAAAGATATGTTTTTCATTTTAAATCCAAGCGGAGAGCGAGTTGCAACGGTTACCACCATTACCCACGCTAACAATACGGGATATCTGCATATGGTAAAAATGCTTTCAAGTGAACGAGGTAAAGGTTTAGGTCAAGCGATAGCAAATTTTTCTATAGAAGAATTTAGACGCAGGGGCATAAACGAAGTATACCTAACCACCGATGATTTTAGAATCCCTGCCGTTAAAACATACTTAAAAGCGGGCTATAGACCGATTATTTACACCGACCCAGATAGTAATATGCTTGAAAGGTGGGAAAAACTTTTTAGCGAAATAGGCTATCCTAAAGTAGAATACGTTTACGAAGAATTTAAACATTATAGGGAGATAAGAGATGGCAAAAATTAAAATAGGCGTTTTTGGTGTTTACCGCGGAACTAGTATGATTAACTTTTTACGCTATTCCGACAAAGGCGAAATCGTTGCTATTTGTGATAAATGGAAAGAGGCAATAGACAAGCAAAAAAACATAATAAACGACGATAGTATTACCTACTACGATAATTTTGATGAATTTATTAAACACGATATGGACGCCGTTGTGCTTGCAAACTACGCAACAGAGCACGCGCCTTACGCTATTAAAGCAATGAAGGC
>JAZURK010000138.1:0-3331 GCA_045606165.1 Christensenellaceae bacterium | reverse complement strand
TCGAAAGGCTATATGCCGGTACAAAATACACTTCATTTCCTAAATCTTCAACGTAATAATTTTCAGCCTTATTCATATTTGATTTTGCAAGCGAAGTAATTTCTAATCCTGCATAATGACCACGATAAACTACACGACATTGTGCACGTAATCCACCACTTCGAGTAGTACAAGTAATTAAGGCTGTATAATTATTAAACGCTTTATAACAACGAACGTACAAAGTTAGACTGCCGTCACTTTCAGGCGTAATTGTTAAATAATTGCTGATATCGTCTTCTGGACCGTTTTCCCATACAATGCTCCAATCAACTTTTTTATCAATTGCATTAGCCGGCAATATTGTTGCCGTTAAAGTTTTTTCAATATATTCATTTGTTACGCTCGAAGTTTCAGCGCATAATGATATTCTTAACTCATTATCTTCAACGTTAGATAACGGCTCGAAGAAAATATCAGCATTATTATTTAACGTTTCATCAGTCTTATTACAGCCTACGCCTAAGCCTAAAACTAAAACTAAACTTAAAAACAAAACTATAAATTTTTTCATAAAAAACTCCTAAAACTAATTATTCAGTTAATTCTAAATCCCCACAAATTGCACACGTTCCGTCAATAAATTCGTGTTCGCACACTTTTTCAAGTTCTTCGCATTTAATACAAGCACCGTCTTCAAATTCGTGTTCACACGTTTCTTCAGCCATTTCACACTTTATACAAGTGCCGTTTTCAAATTCGTGTTCGCAAACAATTTCCGGCTCATTGTTAAACCACGTTTGTGCGTTCCAATTTTTAAAGCCACCGGTTATTATACATAAACCTATAGCAATAATTGCTAAAATCGTTACAATTACAATTGCCCATTTATAACCACTTATTTTTCTACCATAATAACTATATCTTGCCATTTTTTAATCCTTACGTTTAAAGTCCGCACGACTATTATTTTTTAACTAAATAAACAACACGTTTATTTTTATTTTTAAAATTATTAACTATTTGATTTTTTATTTTTTTAGGTAATGAAGAAGTATCTTCTATATACCTATGATTTTCACCAATAGAATTAGTAGACGTAACAAAAGCAGAAGTGCCTATTTCAACCCTACCATAAAAATTATAATTTTTAGAAAGAGTAGGCTTACCTTTACGCTTAGCGTTAAAATCCCAAGCCTTATCAGCAGTTATAACTTCCAGTTTAGACAAATCTTTATCTTTTTCTTGAAATTTTCTTGACATAATAAACTCCTTACTATATAATCAAATTATTCCCCTGTAGTTCTTGAACAAGAGAGTTGCAGTATTTGTAGCAACCACGAGCGAAGATGTTTTGGGGTGTAATTTGCATAGCTTCGCTTACTTAACCGTCCGTTTGGACGGTTATTTTATTTTATTAACTTTATACCTTTTGTTGCATTATAGGCTTTTGCATTATCACTTTGTGCTTGCAAATAACCTGCGCGAAAACTACGTTGAACCTTTGATAAAGTAGTTTTATTACCTTTTTTATCTAACTTAACGTCACCGTTATTTGTATGTGCTAAATTTGTTTTTAACTCTAGTGCATATTTAGCACCTTTACCGTTAGGATTTAACAAAACTTTTGGTTTACCAGTATCAGTGTTGAATAAGACAACACCTTGATTATTCTTTCTTACTACTTGAAAATTATTTTTTGCCATATATATCTCCATCGTGCTTTGCACGTTCCCTTTACCCTGGGAGCCAGGTTATTTACTTTTAAAACGGTAACTGCCCGTCGTCTATTATTTCAGTTAACGTTACTTGACCAACTTGTATAGTCGATGGTTTAATTTCTTCAAACACGTCACAAATTAAACTACTCACCTTTATAGGTTTTGGCTTGTCCTTGTAATATTCAGCAGTTGTATTTGCTATAACCTTACAATCGCCCGTAGGTTCGCCACTATCGTTTATTTGGTCGTATAAATAAATTTTATCTTTTTTTACAACTACGTAATTAGATATTCTACGATAAAGTTGTTTTAACGTTTTACGGTCTATTGCCTTTTTATTATCATCATCTTCGTATCGATACCACTTACTTAATTCTTGTTCGCTTGTTATGATTATCAATACACCAAAGAAAACTTTATTGCTAAAACGTGATTTAATAGGCGAATTTGTATGATTATCTAAAAACTTTAAAAGGTCCGTAAACGAAAAACTATCGTCTCGCATGTCGTCAAGTATAAAAACGTCTTCGCCTTTGTAATTCTCAAAAACGTCGTTTGACGAACCTGATACAGCGTAATCTAACGGTCTATACGGTCTTTCACCGTCAACCGACTTTTTGCGCCAAAACTGTTCAGGTACAATGTCAAAATAGTTTAACTTTTCAACAAATTGTCTTGCGAACGTCGTTTTTCCCGTTCCCGTCGCCCCGGTTACGAACATTACTTGTACAAACCTATCTATAAACGTTGAACGGTATTTTAACTCACCTAAAAATGCGTCGTCTAATTGCTTTTGTAATTTAATTCTTAATTTTAAATCTTTGACGCTATGTATTTTTTCTATTTGCTGTTTGTACGAATACTCGTCAAACTTGCCAATAAAATTATCAAAGCGCGCTTCTTCAGTAAATAATTCAGGATTCCAATTTGAACTATGTTTAACTTCGTCCCAACTATACTGAAATTTTTCTTCAGCAATTGCGTCCGGTGTACCGTGTACGAAATACAATAAACAATTCGCTGCGCTTGATTTTATCTTTTTAATGCTGTTTTCATTTACACCAAACCACCTTGCTACGTCTTTATGCGGTATTGAATTATCACCAAAATTTACATATATATGAACGTGGTTAGGTTTATGTGTACCCGCTTTATGTTCAGGGTTTTCAATTTCATCGTATTTAGTGTAATTATCTTTATCGTGGACTATATAAGACCATTTTTTTATAGTACGTCTTGTTAATAGTTCATTTATAAAGTCTATTTTATTTTCTTCTAAATACTGCTGAGTTACCGAGAACCAGTAATGTTTTAATTTCATTTTTACCCGCCTTTAATAAAAATAAATTTATTCCCTACTTTTCCCTATAATTCCCCGTGCGCCCTTGGACAAGACCTAGGGCGCACGTATTATTATGTAATAATAATAAGTAAAAAAATAAAAGGGTAATTTTCCCCGTTATTCCCTACTTTTCCCTATTGTTTTATATATTTACATAAAAATTAGTCAATATAGGGTGAAGATTCCACCAAACTTAAACCTACAAGTTGCTCAGGACCACCAAAATAAAGTGGAGCACCTTTTTCTACTACGACGATATCACCAAAGTTAAAATTACCTTCTGCAATTT
>JAZURK010000137.1:0-8757 GCA_045606165.1 Christensenellaceae bacterium | reverse complement strand
TATCTAGTGTTGTTTCTTCTTGCTTGATAATCTCTAGCGTTAGAAACTGAAGATACTTCTTTATAAATACCCATTGAAGGAATCCAAACTTCTACGTCGTAAGTTCTTGCCATTGACGCCGAGCAATCGCCCGCAGCAAGTTTAGAAAGGCGGAAGTGTAAGCCAAGTTTATCCATAAGCGAACAAGCCTTACCACAAAGTTCTTCAAACGCTTTATCCGAACCTTCTGGGGTAGTGTATTGTACCATTTCAACTTTGTTGAATTGGTGACCTCTTATCATACCGCGTTCTTCCGATCTTGCCGAGCCTGCCTCTTTTCTGTAGCAAGGCGTGTAAGCAAAGAATTTAAACGGAAGTTTATCTTCTTCTACGATTTCGTTAGCGTAAAGGTTAACGAGCGCTGTTTCAGCAGTAGGTAACATAAAGCGGTTTTTCTTTCTGTCTTCGTCAACGTCAAGCCAGTAAACTTCATCACTAAATTTAGGGAATTGACCAGCGCCGAAACCACAGTTATAAGAAAGTTGGTGCGGTGGTAAAATGAATTCGTAACCGTCGTGTAAGTGTTCTTGAATAAAGAAGTTTAAAAGCGCCCATTCAAGTCTTGCGCCGTCGCCCCTATACGCCCAGAAACCGTTACCTGCAAGTTTAACGCCTCTTTCGTAGTCGATAAGGCCAAGCGAAGTACAAAGGTCTACGTGGTTTTTAACTTCAAAGTCAAATTCAGGTTTAGTGCCGAAAACTTTTTCTACCTTATTGTTTTCCTTTTCGCCTTCTAAAAGGTCTTCGTCAGGAAGGTTAGGGAGCATTGCAATAAAGTTGAATACTTCTTCTTGTAAAGCGTTAATTTTACTATCGCCTTCGGCAATCTTGTCGCCAAGCGCCCTCATTTCCGCAAAGATATTTTCAACGGGTAAGCCTTGTTTTTTAAGAGCGGGAATTTGTTGAGAAACTTTGTTTCTTTCGGCTTTTAACTGTTCAATTTCAAATTGTAACGCTCTTTTTTGAGCGTCTTTTTCAATAACTTCAGTAAAGTCAACTTCATAGCCTTTTTTAAGTAAACGGGCTTTAATTAAGTCAGGATTTTCAATAATAAGTTTAATGTCAAGCATAATAACTCCTAAAAAATTCTTAAGTTTATAGGATAAGTATATACCATAAAAAATAATTTTGCAAGTTTTTATACCATTAAATATCTATTAAAATATAGTAAAATATTTGCTTTTATTTAATTTTTGTGTTAATATACTCATATAATATATAAAACCATTGCGTAAAAGAGTATATTTTAATTGATTTAGAGAGTAGGCGTTTGGTGCAAGCCTATAAAATTAAAATAGAAAGTGCGTTTCGCTGTCAAGGGGAATTAACAGTTCACGGGTTGCTCCGTTAAAGGCAAAACGAGTATTCTTTTAAGAATAAAAGTAAAGTGGAACCACGTTGAAACGTCTTTATAGCGTATCAGCGTGTTTTGTTTTTTAGGAGCATTATGTCAAAAGCATCAAGAATGGATATCGACGCCGCAATGGCTAACGACCCCGCTGCAAGAACTCGATTTGAAGTGTGGCTTACCTATTCGGGCATTAAGGCGTTAAGGGCGCATAGGCGCGCAAACTTTTTTTACCGTCACAATATGAAACTTTTGGCAAGGATTATCAGCCAAAACGCTAAAAGGCGTACGGGTATAGAAATTCACCCCGCTGCGACCATAGAGCCAGGCGTGTTTATCGACCACGGCGAAGGCGTAGTTATCGGTGAAACTGCCGTTGTTGAAACGGGTGTTGTAATTTATCAAGGCGTAACGCTTGGCGGTACGGGTAAAGACAAGGGCAACAAGCGTCACCCAACTATTAAGCGCGATTGCGTAATTAGTGCAGGCGCTAAAATACTAGGCGGGATTACCGTTAACGAAAACTGTAAAATTGGTGCAAGTAGCGTTGTTTTATCCGACGTTCCCGCTAACTCTACGGTAGTTGGTATCCCTGGTAAAGTTATAAAGACTAACGGGCTTAAAGTTCACGATTTAGAGCAAGACAAAACCGACCCGATAGCCGAAGAAATTAAAAAGAACAGAGAAATCATTGAAAAATTGTCTAAACGTATAGACGAACTTGAAAAGCAAATTAACGAGGTGAAATAATATGAAATTTTATAACACTTTAACTAGAAGAAAAGAAGAATTTAAAACTGAAGACGGTTCTAATACCGTTAGGATGTATTCTTGCGGACCTACCGTATACAACTACGCGCACATCGGTAACTTAAGAACTTACGTATTTATGGATTTACTCCGTAGGGGATTAGCGTTTGAAGGCTACAAACTCAAAGGGGTTATGAATATTACCGACGTTGGTCACTTAACCGACGATAGCGACGACGGTGAAGATAAAATGGCTAAAGCCGCAAAAGAACAAAAGAAAGACCCATGGAAGATTGCGGAGTTTTATACCGACGTATTCTTTAAGGATTTTGCTAAACTCAATATCAAAAGACCTGAAATCGTATGTAAGGCAACCGAACACATTAACGAAATGATTGACTACGTCGTTGGTCTTTGCGAAAACGGTTACGGTTACGAAACTGACGACGGTATTTATTACGATATTTCTAAATTCAAAGATTACGGCGCGCTTTCTGGCAATTCGCTTGAAGAACTTAAATCGGGCGCAAGGGTAGAAGTTAACGACGGCAAGCGCAATCCTTACGACTTTGCTATTTGGAAAAAAGCGCCTAAAGAACACATTATGCAATGGCCAAGTCCTTGGGGACAAGGTTATCCAGGTTGGCATATCGAATGTTCGGCAATGAGTAAAAAATACCTTGGCGAAACTTTTGATATTCACTCGGGCGGTGTAGACCATATTCCTATCCACCACGAAAACGAAATCGCGCAAAGTACTGGTTTAACGGGTAAAAACCCTGCTAAATTCTGGTTACACGGCGAATTTATGCTTGTTGACGGTGGTAAAATGAGTAAATCACTCGGCAACACCTACACGATTGAACAACTTGAAAAAATGGGTTACAAACCTATGGTGTTTAGATATTTCTGCTTAAACGCGCATTATAGAAAAAAACTCAACTTTACTTTTGAAACAATGGACGCGGCTAAAGTTGCTTACGAAAGACTTATCCAAGCCCTTTTAAAACATAAAAATTCAACTAACCTTTTAGGCGAAGAAAAAATCAACGCGTATAAAAAACAATTCGCTGACGATGTAGCAGACGACCTTAATATCCCATCGGCTTTAGGCGTGCTTTGGACTATGCTTAAAGAACCTGCGTCTAAAGACGTTTACGAAACTGCGCTTTACTTTGATAGCGTATTCGGTTTATCTTTAAAGGACGCTAAAGAAGAAAAAGTTGTTATTGAAGTTCCAAGCGAAATCATAGAAAAAGCCGAAAAAATGCAATCGGCAAGAAAGGAAAAAGACTATGCAACTGCAGACGCTATTAGGGCGGAACTTGCTGGGCTTGGCTATATCGTTAAAAACACTAAAGACGGTTACGAAATTGAAAAGAAATAATAGGTGAATTATGAGAAAACTTACGTCAGACAGTTTAAGAGAATTATATTTAAAGTTCTTTGAAAGCAAAGGACATAAAATTATTAGTTCGGCAAGTTTAATACCGGAAAACGACCCGTCGGTACTTTTCACTACCGCAGGTATGCACCCACTCGTTCCTTACCTTTTAGGCGAAAAACACCCTGAAGGAACAAGGCTTACCGACGTTCAAAAATGCGTTAGAACGGGCGATATCGACGACGTTGGCGACCCTTCGCACTGCACTTTCTTTGAAATGCTTGGCAACTGGTCGCTTGGCGATTACTTTAAAAAGGAAATGATTCCTTGGAGTTTTGAGTTTTTAACAAGTGAAGAATATTTAGGTATTCCCGTTGAAAAACTCGCCGTTACCGTTTTTGAAGGCGATGAAGATGCTCCAAGAGACGAAGAAAGCGCTGAATATTGGGCTAACGCTGGTATTCCAAGAGATAAAATCTTCTATCTTCCTAAAAAGAACAACTGGTGGATAGCAGGTAACGTAGGACCTTGCGGACCTGATACAGAAATGTTTATCGATAGGGGAACTCCTAAATGTTCGCCTAACTGTTCGCCTGCGTGCGATTGCGGTAAATACCTTGAAATTTGGAACGACGTATTTATGCAATTTGAAAAGAAAGCCGACGGCACTTACGAAAAATTAAAACAAAAGAACGTAGATACGGGTATGGGTCTTGAAAGAACCTTATCTATTTTAAGCGGTGTTCCTACCGTTTACGATACCGACGTTTTTGCTGGCGCAAAAGCAAAAATCGAAGAATTAACGGGCAAAAAATACGACGAAAGCCCTGAAATCACAAAGGCGTTTAGAATTATTTTAGACCACGTAAGAACTGCAACGTTTATGCTTGGCGACCAAAAGGGCGTAACACCTTCTAACGTTGACCAAGGCTACGTTTTAAGAAGACTTATAAGAAGAGCGGTTAGATACGGTAGACAACTTGGTTTAGAACAAGGCAGTTTATCTTTAATCGCTATGACTTTCGTTGAAAAGTATAAACACGTTTACACTGAACTTGAAGATAATAGAGAAAAAATCGTAACCGAACTTAACAAGGAAGAAGAAAAATTCTCTAAAACGTTAATCGACGGTTTAAAAGAATTTAACAAGGTTATCACTTACATTAAAGGTGACGTATTCCCTGGTAAAACTGCGTTTAGGTTATTCGATACTTTTGGTTTCCCTATTGAAATCACTACCGAACTTGCTGAAGAAAAAGGCTTTAAAGTAGACGTTCAAGGCTACGAAGACGCTTTCAAAGCGCACAGAGAAAAATCTCAACAAGGCTCGGAACAAAAATTCAAAGGTGGTCTTGCCGAACAAAACGAAACTACGCAAAGACTTCATACTGCAACTCACCTTTTAAACGCTGCGCTTAAAGAAGTTTTAGGCGACCCTAACATCAATCAATGCGGTTCAAACATTACCGTTGAAAGGTTAAGATTTGACTTTAACTTCCCAAGAAAACTTACACCTGAAGAACTTAAAGCCGTTGAAGATTGGGTAAACGACGCTATCAAGTCAAACGCGCCTGTTACTATGGAAGAAATGACGGTTGAAGAGGCAAAAGCGCAAGGCGCTGTAGGCGTATTCACAAATAAATACGGCGATAGAGTTAAAGTTTATACAATGGGAAGTTACAGTAAAGAAATTTGCGGTGGCCCACACGCTAACACTTTAGGCGAACTTAAACAGTTCAAAATCAAAAAAGAAGAAGCAAGTTCCGCCGGCGTAAGACGTATTAAAGCTATCATTATTGAATAATTTTATAAATACAAAAGCGTTGCGATTTAGTCGCAACGCTTTTAGTTTTAGTCGGGGAGTATATCGTCTTTATGTTTTTCAAGCCACTCACAGCAAACCTTATAACCTTCGTGGTCGAGGTCTGCCATAGTGTTGGTGTGTAAACAAATACCGTCAACTTCTTTATTCCTTAAGAGTTCGTAGTATCTGTCGAGTTGCCAAGCAACTTCTTTAGGGTCGGCTTTTTTATAGTCGCCAAAGTTGTATAAATACAAGCCTAAAATTCTCTTTTTGCCTTGAGTTTTTTCTTTATAAATTTTAAATTTATCTTCAAACTTCCAAAGGTTAGATTCACCCATTGTCCAAAGCATAATTCCGTCAAACGGTTCTATATACGGCCAAAACTCTTTGTCTTTTTCTTCGTCAACGCCAAATTCGTCGGTGTATAAAACCATCCACATTTCAAGCGGTCTTACGTCGTTGTTGTGAAGAATATCACGTGTTTTATAAATGTTTTCAATAGGGAAGTTTTTAAATCTTCCGCCCGCGATAAAATCGTCGAAAACACCGCAGGTTATATTTTTAAATTCCCTTGCTTCTTCAACGAGTTGTTTGGCAAAATCGGGGTTAGCGCCCGCGCCGTTTAAGGCTTCGCCACTCGCATCGCGAAGTAAGTCCCAACCAACCCTTTGCATAGGTTTAAAAGAGTGGTTATATTGTCTGCGGTTAACGTCAACGCCAACGGGTACCATAAAAAGACCGGTACAGTCGAGATACATTGCCCCTTCAAGCGGAGTCATACGCGAAAGTTCCGTATTGCCGTATTCGTTGTAATACTTGCCTTCGGGGTGAGCCCAAAGCCAAAGTTTATCCTTTAAAGTTGCCATAAAAATCCCCCTTTATGAACTTTAAAAAAGTATAGTATTGTTTTTTAGTCTTGTCAATACTTTTTATATAAAAAAGGTTTGTAAAATCCACAAAAATAGCGGTAAAGTAACAAGTGAAATTATAGTGCTTAAAGTTACCGTTTTTGCGCCGATTTCACAAGTTTTTCCTATTGATTTAGGGTAAACAATAGTGTTCATACCGCCAGGCATTGCCGTAAACATTACCGCTAAAATTATTACGATAGCGCTTTGATTTAAAATAATTGCCAACGCCATTACTAAAAGTGGTAAAACAAACATTTTAACAAAGGTGATTAAGTAAAATTTACCGCCTTTAAATATTTCCTTAAGGTTAAATCCGCCGATAACTACGCCCGATAAAATCATAGCAAGCGGTGACATAGTGTTGCCTAAAGTTTCTAAAATATCAACGGCAAAAGTAGGAAGAACTAAACCCGATAAGCCTAAAATCATACCGATAGGTATTGCTATTACAAACGGCACTAACAAACGCTTAAACTCTAAACGCTTTTGGTCGGTTAAAAGCCTATATCCTTCAACGCAAGTAAACACTATTACGAAAATGCAAAACATCATAAAATTAAATAGCATTTTTTCGCCGAAAAAGGCAAGTATTATAGGGTAGGCAACGTAGCCGTAGTTAGGTATGGTAAAAACGTACTGTAATACCTTTCGTTCGTAGCCGTCTTTAGAAAACAATTTAGACGCGAATATCGCGATGACGTAAAGTATAAAAACTAAAATTATACCTTTAAGCGCGTATTCTATACTTGTTGATAAATTAGAAAAAGTAAAGTTTTTGTAATAAGAAACGATAGTAAAACACGGCGACGATACGTAAAGCACTACTTTAGATATAACGGTAGAACTTTCATCATTAAGAATTTTAAATCTTCTTAATATAAACCCTATCGCGATATATATAAATATCGTCAACACGGGCGATAATATCGCAAAATAATTTCCCATAACTTATCCTTTTTCTCATTTTTTCGATACGATTATATTATAGTAATATAAGTTTGTCAACAATTTAACAAATATTTAAGATTTTTTCATCAAAAGGGGTAAAATTGCTTTTCTTATAGAAAAATTTATGATATAATAAAATCCAAGTGGCGGAATATCAAGAAAAAAGGGTGTTTTTGCCGACTAATTTTTTTGAAAGACTTTGTTAAATTTTTAACAAGCACCATAAATTACTTAAAACAAGTAAAGGAGATATATTATGAATAAAAAAATTACTATCATTGGCGCAGGCGCAGTTGGCTCATCAATTGGTTACTTATTAGTTGCTGAATCTATCGCATCGGAAGTTGTTTTTATCGACGTAAATAAAGATAAAGCATCGGGCGAGGCAATGGATATTTATCAATCGACTCCGTTCTTATCTCCTGCAATCGTTAAAGCAGGTGAATATGAAGACGCTAAAGGTTCTGACATCGTTGTTATCACTTCGGGCGTTGCAAGAAAACCTGGTCAAACACGTATTGATTTAGCAAAAATTAACGTTGGTATTATTAAAAGCATTGCTCCACAAATTACAGCAGTATGTCCAGACGCTTTATATATTATCGTTGCAAACCCTGTTGACGTATTGACTTACACTTTCCATAAATGCACTAACATTCCTTCTCACCGCATTATCGGTTCGGGTACAAGTTTAGATACTGCAAGATTAAGAACTAAACTTTCTGAAATCTACAGAGTATCTCCACTTCAAATCGAAGCAAACGTATTAGGTGAACACGGCGACAGTATGTTCGTTGCATGGTCAATGGCTAAAATCGCAGGTATTCCTATCGATGAATACAAATCGGTTATGACTACTGAAAATAAAAATATCGTTGCTTACGATAAAGAAGAAGTTGCCGAATATATTAGAAAATCTGGCGGTATCATTATTTCTAAAAAAGGCGCAACTTATAACGGTGTAGCCGCTGCGGTTGCTAACATTTGTAAAAACATTTATTTAGGTATTGATAACGTTATTTGCTTATCAGTTTTAATGCAAGGCGAATACGGTATTAAAGACGTATGCATTAGTATTCCTACGCTTATCGGTAGGGAAGGTATCGTATCAACGCTTACTCCAACTTTAAGCAAAGAAGAACAAGAACTTTTAGTTAATAGCGCAAACGCTATGAGAAACGTTATCGACCAAATCGAATTATAATATCAAAATAAACTGTAAAAGGAGATTTTAGATATGGGTTACCGTATAGAAAAAGACACAATGGGTGAAATGCGTGTTCCAGACGATAAGTATTGGGCAGCACAAACCCAAAGAAGTTTAGAAAATTTCAAAATTGGTGGCGAAGTTATGCCTCGTGAAATAACTCACGCTTTCGGTATTTTAAAAAAGGCTGCCGCGCTTGCTAACTTCCGTTTAGGTAAGATTAGCCAAGAAAAATTAGAGTACATTTCTAAAGCGAGCGACGAAGTGATTGAAGGTAAACTTAACGACCATTTTCCACTCGTAGTATGGCAAACGGGTTCGGGTACTCAATCTAACATGAACGCAAACGAAGTTATCGCTGGTAGG
>JAZURK010000136.1:0-2136 GCA_045606165.1 Christensenellaceae bacterium | reverse complement strand
TTGCCGTTCAAATCATGAAGGCTCTGCCTTCAAATCATCTATATAGCAACATATCGAGCAAAACATAGTTTTGCAGTTTGTCCCTTTTTTTATATTTTCAAAGTCTAATAAATAAGAACTAATTAATTATATAATTATTGTTGCGCGCGTAAAAGGTTGCAAACTTAACTAAATTTGTGTTAAACTTATATAAATACGATAGGAGAAAGTAAGGTTTTGTATGGATAAGAAAAAATTTAATTATCTGCTTGACAACTACAAAACAAGTCGCGAAGCGTTCTCCGAGCTTTACGAATATTACTTTCACCGAATCGTTTATCATATAAGTATTAAGTTTGATAAAAGCTTTGCAGAAGACGTCGCGCAGGAATTTTTCATAAAGCTTATGCGCATTGAGCTTGACGAGCCTGTCGAGTATCCAACCACTTGGGTTTACACCGTTTGCGATAATCTTGCAAAGACTTTTATGAAAAAGTTTAAAAGCTACGACGAGCTATCCGGTGACGAGTATTACGAATTTTCGTCAGATTTATCTGAGCGTGAAATGATTAAAAACGCAATGAAAGATTTAGACGAGCTTGATAAAAAAATCGTCGGCATGTATTATTGGGAAGGCTATTCTCTAAAGGAAATTGCTGAAATTTTAGCCTATCCTTACGAGACAGTTAAAAAACGGCATCTAAGGCTTTTAAAAAAATTAAACAAAAATTTAAAAAAGTTGTCCCCGTAACCATTTTTTTATAGTCTAATAAGTGAAAGGTCGAAAGGATCGGGGTTTTTAGGAAATATGAAAGAAAGCAAAAAACTTAAAAACTTAATAGAAAACGACGGTCAAAAATTAAGGGAAAAGCACGCAGATTTTTACCAAAGCATGCTTGATAACTATTACCCTGAAAAAGAAACCGTCAAAGAAGAAAAAAGCTCGTTCGACTTTTCGAGAATTTTTTCTCGCCGTGCGCTCGCAGGTTTGGCGTGCTGTTTGGTGCTGGTTCTATCCGTTTCGTTTGGGATTGGCTTTATGATAAATAAAAATAACGGCATTGGCGAAGTCAATAACAGCGGTGACGAGATTAGCATTCCTGAAAACGCTCAAATCGTGACGTCAATAGGTGACACTAATTATAACGTCAACACTTTAATGCGCGTAGAAAATTTTGTAACTTTATCGTTTGGTAGCAAGACTTTAAAGCTTGATCCAGAAGTTGCCATTTACGAAGACGTGCGCGAAAGTGACGGTTATCGCAACTTTTACTATTTAACAGACGTTCATGACGGCGATTTTTACGGATTGCAGATTATTTTCAATCCTGAACTCGAAAGAACTTCTTACTTAGGCGAAAAAACTTCGACACTTAATATTTCAGGCTTAGAAATAGTTTATTCGTCAGTTTACGCTCAAAACAATAAAACGGTTTACTTCTTTGCAGAAGCTCAAGATAACGGCGAAACGCTTGTTATTAACTACTCGACAAAAGCAGGTCAAAGCGAAACTAAGTTTATTGAATTTTTAAACAATATAATCGAATAACAAAAAGTCGCATTTAAAAATGTGTAACTGTAATTTCATTCTTTAAATTTTTCTCTTTAAAAAATCGGACCTTTTATAGGCCCGATTTTTTGTTTAATTAAAAAATTTTTAAAAAATATGTCACACTTTTGCGTTTAAAATTGTCTATATAGTAGAAAGGAAAAATTCAAAGGAGAAGCCGTATGACTGAAAGAGAATTTAACAAGCTTATAAAAAAAGTTGCGGTTGATGAAAATGCGCTTATTAAAATTTACGATTTTTATTATAGGCGTATTATTAGATTCTTACAAAAAACCTACGATAAAGCTTTCTCCGAAGATTGCGCGCAAGAATTTTTTCTTAATCTTTTAAATAAGCCCGTCGAAGATTACATAGAAAATCCTACCGCTTGGGTGTATAGGTGCTCTCTTAATATTGCAAAAAATAAAAAAGCAAGAGAGAACAAATATACCGAGCTTAAAGCTGACGAAAAAGTCGATTTCGAGCCAAGCTTTGAAATTTTTGGCGATCTGTACGAAAAGCTTAAAATGCTCGAAAAAGATGAGCGCGAGCTTGTTTATCTAGTGCATTGGGACGGCTATAACTTAAAAGAAATTGCCGAAATTTTG
>JAZURK010000135.1:0-2795 GCA_045606165.1 Christensenellaceae bacterium | reverse complement strand
ATTAAATTAGATAGTATAATTAAATTATATCTTAATAATTATTATGGGTATTGGCTTTTTACAGCCAAGCCTAAAAGGAGAATTTTATGAATACTATTGCAATTATCGGTTGTGGTAGAATTGCCATGAACGCGCACTTCCCTGCACTTTCTAAAATTGAAGGTATAAAAGTTAAATACGCTTGCGACCTTATAAAAGAAAAAGCGCAAGCAATGAAAGACAAATACCCTGAACTTATAGATAACGTTATTACCGATTATAAAGTTGCACTTAACGACCCAGAAGTTGATATCGTTTACGTTTTAACTCCTAACTACGCGCACTACACCGTTACTATGGACGCTTTAAAAGCGGGTAAAAACGTATTCTGCGAAAAACCTATCACCGTTAACTACGAACTTTCGCTTGAAATGGCTAACGAGGCAAACAAGCAAGGTAAAATGTTAAATATCGGCGTTTGCAATAGATATAACAAGTCCATTGAAATGCTTGAAGATTGGGTTAAAAATGGTAAATTTGGTAATATTTACCACGTTTGCTGTTCGTTTAGATGTTTCCGTATGATTCCTGGTCTCGGTGGTTCGTTCACTAACAAAAAAGAATCTGGTGGTGGCGTACTTATCGACTGGGGCGTACACTTCCTTGACCTTATCTTATACGTTTTAGGCGGTGCTAAACTTAAAAACGTTACTTGCGACGCGTATAGCGAAATGGCTAAAGATATGAAGTCGTATAAATACACTAATATGTGGGCGGAAGAAACGGCTGACTTTGAAAACGGCGTTAACGACGTTGACGACTTTATCACAGGCTATATTAGAACGGATAAAGCAAGTATTTCGTTCAACGGCGCTTGGGCGCAAAATATTGATAAAAACGAAATGTATATCGACTTTTTAGGCGATAAAGGTGGCGCAAGGCTTGACTACGGCGGAAAGTTTACTTTCTACGACGGTGCTACGCTTGAATCTACTACCCCTGAATATGAAATTCCTGATATGTACGAATGCGAAAGCCGTGCGTTTATCGAATCTTGTAACACGGGCGTAAAAAATAGAAGTCATATCGACAACATTTTAGAAAGCGCTAAACTTTTAGACGTACTTTATAAATCAGCAGAAATCAAAAAGGAAATTGAGTTATGAAAAAAGTAGGATTTATCGACCTTTATATATCCGAGTGGCACGCTAACAACTACCCCGCTTGGCTTGAAGAAGTTTCTAAAAACTTAAATAACCAGTACAAAGTTTGCTACGCTTACGCACCCGTTGAAGTTTCGCCCGTAGACGGTAAGACTACCGACGATTGGTGCAAAGAACATAGCGCCGAAAAATGCGCAAGCATTAAAGAACTTTGTGAAAAGAGCGATTGTATCGCTATTCTTGCTCCATCAAATCCTGAAGTTCACCTTGAACTTGCAAGTGAAACTTTCAAGTACGCTAGCGGTAAAAACGTTTATATCGACAAAACTTTCGCGCCTGACCTTAAAACGGCTGAAGAAATTTACAAACTCGCAAAAGAAAATAACGTAAATATCTTCTCTACTTCGGCGCTCCGCTACGCTAGTGAACTTTACGACTTTAACGAAGAAAAAGAAATAGTTTCTATCGGCGGTGGCGGATTATTTGAAGAATACAGTATTCACCAAGTAGAAATTATCGTTAGGGTTATGGGTATCGGCGCTGAAAAAGTTAAAGTGGAACAAGCCTACGGCGACGGCTTTATTGCCGATATTCTATATAAAGACGGCAGGAAAGCGCAACTTAACTACGATAAAAAGTCTGACTTTTACGTAACGGTTACCACTAACGACGGCAAGGAAGAAAAACGCCACCTTGCGTCAGACTACTTTAAAAACTTGCTTGAAAAGATTGCTATTTTCTTTGAAACGGGTAAAACCGACTTTGATAAAGCGCAAACTTTAGAAGTAATGAAAATTCGTGAAGGAGCAGTTAAAGGCAGTAAAAACCTTGGCGTTTGGTTAGACCTTTAATAGTATAAAGTTATGAAAATCGGCGTAATTACACACAGTTTTAATAAACCTACTAAAGAGTGTTTATACGACGCATCGTCGCTTAACCTTGACGGCGTACAAATCTACGCTACTATGGGTGAATTCTCGTTTGAAGAATTAACTGAAGAAAAGAAAGCGGAATTTAAAGCCGTTTTAAAAGAAACGGGTCTTGAAGTTAGCGCGCTTTGCGGTGATATGCACGGACACGGCTTTGAACGCGAAGAAGAAAACGCTATCAAGGTAGAAAAAACCAAACAAATTATCGACCTTGCCGTAGAGTTTAACACTAAAGTTGTTACAACGCATATCGGCGTTATCCCCGACGACGAGAACGACGAGCAATTTAAAGTAATGCTTAAAGCATTAACGGAAATTGGCAAGTACGCTAAATCTAAAGGGGTTATGATGGCTATTGAAACGGGCCCTGAAAAAGCAAGCACGCTACTTAAATTCGTTTCTAAAACGGAAGGTGGCGTAGGCGTTAACCTTGACCCCGCTAACTTCGTAATGGTAACAGGTCAAGACCCTGTTGAAGCGGTGTATATGCTTAAAGATTATATCGTACACACTCACCTTAAAGACGGCAAACGCCTTAAAGTTGTTGACCCTAAAATTATTTACAACCACTTTGCCGAAGGTGGTATCGAAGCGCTTAACGTAGCCGACTTCTTTATTGAAACTCCGGTTGGCGAAGGCGACGTAGACTTTACCGCTTACGTTAAAGCGTTAAAGGATATCGGTTACGACGGCTACTTTACAATCGAGCGTGAAACGGGCCCCG
>JAZURK010000134.1:0-2029 GCA_045606165.1 Christensenellaceae bacterium | reverse complement strand
TAATATAAACTGGCACGATTGCTATTATAAATAATAAAACTATCCAAGATTTATAAATAGTAATAAAGGTGTTTACTACTATATAAATCAAGCACGGCGTTATTCCTACTATTAAAATTCTAAAATATTGTTCGGTAGTTTCGGTGTCTGATAAAAATTTAGATTGTAATTTACCCGTTTCAATATTTTTAAAAGAAGTAAGGGATAAGCGTTGCAGTTTTCTAACAACCGTCGCTTTTAAGTTAGCGCTTGTAGTTCGAAGTAAGGTGTCGTTAAGTTTATTACAAATAATAGTAATAGGCACGTTAGAAGCAATTAATATTGCCGAAAAAATAGAATAGTATAATATTTTTGTTAAGCAAGTAGGGTCGCCCGCAACTACGCTATCGATAATCTCGGCAGTAACAAGCGGTACGACAAGCGCAGGGGATAATTTTAAAAAGGTAAGAATTATGGATAATAGTATCAAAAACGTCTTTTTAAATAAAATTCTTAACACTACTTTATTGCTTTGGTCTTTAGTATTTTTTAATTCGTTAAATATAGGTTCGTAGTCGGTAAGGAGTGTTTCCTTATTAGGATTTACGTCTGTTTTCATAATAATAACCTTAATTTATCTTATTAAATTTAAGTTAAAACTTTAACTCAACACCATTGTAGTACATTTATTTTTTTTGTCAATACATATTTAAAAAATTTTTTAAAAAAATAAAAACCCCCGAAAATCACATAAAAAAACGGAGCAGTTTTGCTCCGTTTTTTTATATTAATTTTTGCTTTCAAAAAAGACTATAGAATTGAAAATTGTTGATTAGTATTTTATAGTCTATATTAAACAGTGCCTTGTGCTTTCATTGATTCAGCAACTTTGATAAAGCCGGCAATGTTAGCGCCCGCCATATAGTTGCCTTCCATACCGTAAGTTTTACTTGCTTCGTCGCACGCTTTGAAGATAGAAACCATAATGCCGTGAAGTTTTTCATCAACTTCTTCAAAACTCCAAGAAAGTCTCATACTGTTTTGCGTCATTTCAAGACCCGAAGTAGCAACGCCACCAGCGTTAGCCGCTTTAGCAGGACCGTAAAGCATTTTGTTAGCGAAGTATACGTCAATCGCTTCTGGGGTAGAAGGCATATTAGCGCCTTCAGATACGCAGTAGCAACCGTTATTTGCAAGGTTTTTAGCGTCTTCGCCGTTGATTTCGTTTTGAGTAGCGCAAGGAAGGGCAATATCGCACTTAACAGTCCAAATACCGTGTGAACCTTCGTGGTATTCAGCGTTAGGTCTAGCGTTAACGTATTCGCTAATACGTTTTCTTTCAACTTCTTTAATTTGTTTAACTAAATCAAGGTCGATACCGTCTTTATCGTAAATATAACCGTTACTGTCACTCATAGCAACGACTTTAGCGCCCATTGTAGTTGCTTTTTCGCAAGCGTAAATAGCAACGTTACCAGAACCCGAAACAACAACTGTTTGACCTTTAAACGACTTACCGTTAGCCTTTAACATTTCTTCAGTAAAGTAGCAAAGACCATAGCCCGTTGCTTGTTTTCTTGCAAGTGAGCCACCGTAAGTTAAACCTTTACCAGTAAATACGCCTTCATATTGATGAGTTAAGCGTTTGTATTGACCGAACATATAACCAACTTCTCTAGCGCCAACGCCGATATCGCCTGCAGGCACGTCTTCATCTTTGCCAATGTAGTGGAAAAGTTCGTTGATAAGGCTTTGGCAGAATCTCATAATTTCTCCGTCCGATTTGCCTTTAGGGTCGAAGTCCGAACCACCTTTACCACCGCCCATAGGAAGTGTAGTTAAACTGTTTTTAAAAGTTTGTTCAAAACCTAAAAACTTAATAATACTTAAGTTAACTGAAGGGTGGAATCTCATACCGCCTTTGTAAGGGCCGATAGCGCTGTTAAATTGAACCCTATAACCACGGTTAACTCTTTGTACGCCGTTGTCGTCTACCCAAGGGATACGGAAGATGATTTGTCTTTCAGGTTCAACGATTCTTTCTAAAACG
>JAZURK010000133.1:0-4745 GCA_045606165.1 Christensenellaceae bacterium | reverse complement strand
ATAATGGGTGTTCTTGGTTTTATCGCGTTTATGTTTATGATTAAGAAAATCACTATCCGCGTTGACGAAAACACTGTTAAAACTAATGAAAATACTGAAAAGTTCAACGTACTTAAAGCGTTTGGTAACTTTATAAAGAACCGCCCAGCAGTTGGCGCTACGGTTGCTGCAATGGCAATGTTCCTTGGTATGAACTCTGCAACTACTGCAACTACAATCATGTTTGCTACTTACTTTAACCAAGCATCACTTTCAGGTATCGTAATGGCAATCGGTTTCGTACCAATGTTATTCTTTATGCCGTTCATTAAAAAAATCGTAAACAAATACGGTAAAAAAGAATCTTCGGCAGTAGGCGCTTTAGTTTCGGTATTCGGCGGTATCTTAATGCTTATCTTCCCGCTTATCTCTAACAAAACTGTTGCATTAGTTCTTTTTGTATTAGCACTTTCAATCTTCGGTGTGGGTTTAGGTATTTACACTTGCGTATCTTGGGCGTTTATGGCTGACGCTATCGACTATAACGAATGGAAAACTGGCAAACGTGAAGAAGGTATCGTTTACTCACTTCACTCTTTCTTCAGAAAACTCGCTCAAGGTGTAGGTCCTTCAATCGTTCTTCTTTTAATGGGCGCGCTTGGCTACGTTTCCAAATTAGGTACTGAAGGTCAATCAATTGCAACTGCATACAATATGTGTTGGTTAGTTGCAGGTTTATACTTATTCAGCGCTGTATTAATGTTTGTTTCTATCGCGTTCATTTACAACCTTGACAAGAAAACTCTTGCTAAAATGGAATCTGACCTTAAAGAAAGACACGCTACTGAAGAAGTAGTTGCTGTTCAAGAATAATTAAAATCACGCCCGATAGTTATTATTGGGCGTAATTTAACTAAATTAGGAGATTATATGAGAAAAATTATTAGTTTAAATAACGACTGGCTTTTTGTGAAAGACAGTAAAGAAATCGTTAACAAAGAAGTGGGCGAAAAGGTTAACCTTCCACACACTTGGAACGCCGAAGACGGTTTAGACGGCGGTAACGATTATTTCCGTGGCTCTTGCGTATACACTAAAGTATTAAACGTAAACGAACTTGAAAAAGCCGATAAATACTTTTTAGAAATCAACGGCGCAAACTCTTCTTGCGACGTGTATATGGACGGTGTTAACCTTTGCCACCACGACGGTGGTTACTCTACTTTTAGGGTAGACATCACTGCTTACTTAAAAGAAGAAAGCGTGCTTTCTATTATCGTTGATAACTCGCCAAACGATAGAGTTTATCCACAAATGGCTGACTTTAACTTCTACGGCGGTTTATATCGTAACGTAAATATTATTGCGGTAAACGAAACTCACTTTGATTTAGAATACTTTGGCGGTAAAGGTTTAAAAATTACCCCTATCGTTGAAGGCGAAAACGCTAAAGTAGAAGTTGAAGTTTTTGCTAAAAATATCAAAGAAGGTCAAAAATTCGCTTACGCTATTTACGATAAAGAAGAAAACGAACTTCAAAAGATTGAAACCACCGATACTAAAGTAGAATTCGTTATTGAAAACGTACGTCTTTGGAACGGTAGAATCGACCCATATTTATACTGTTGCGAAGTAGAAATTATCGACAACGGCGAAGTAATTGATAACGTATGCTCTCGTTTTGGCTGTCGTACTTTCAAAATCGACCCAGAAAACGGCTTTATCTTAAACGGCAAGGAATATCCTTTAAGGGGTGTATCGCGCCACCAAGATAGAATTGGTTTTGGTAACGCATTACTTCCAAAGCACCATAAAGAAGATATGGATTTAATCTACGAAGTAGGCGCAACTACTATTCGTTTAGCCCACTATCAACACGACCAATATTTCTACGACCTTTGTGACGAATATGGTATGGTTATTTGGGCGGAAATTCCTTATATTTCTAAACACCTTGATAACGGTAAAGAAAACACAATTTCGCAAATGACGGAACTTATCGTTCAAAACTACAATCACCCTTCAATCGTAGTTTGGGGGCTTTCTAACGAAATCACAATGAACGGTGAAACGCCTGAACTTTTAGATAACCACAACGCGCTTAACGATTTATGTCACGAAATGGACAAAACAAGACTCACTACTATCGCGTGCGTTTCTATGTGTTCTATGGATTCACAATACGTACAAATCCCTGACGTAGTATCTTATAACCACTACTTTGGTTGGTACGGTGGCGATACCACTATGAACGGTCCTTGGTTTGATAGTTTCCACGCTAAATACCCAAATATCCCTATCGGTGTTTCGGAATACGGCTGTGAAGCCCTTAACTGGCATACTTCTAACCCAACCCAAGGCGACTATACCGAAGAATATCAATCTTTCTATCACGAAGAACTTATCAAACAATTATTCACAAGAAAATACATTTGGGCTACCCACGTTTGGAATATGTTTGACTTTGGTGCGGACGCCCGTGCCGAAGGTGGCGAAAACGGTCAAAACCACAAAGGTTTAGTTACTATCGATAGAAAGTATAAAAAGGACTCTTTCTACGCTTACAAGGCTTGGCTTTCAAGCGACCCGTTCGTACACCTTTGCTCTAAACGCTATATTGATAGGGTAGAAGACGTAACTAAAGTAACGGTATATTCTAACCTTCCTGAAGTAGAACTTTTCGTTAACGGCGAAAGCGTTGGCAAACAAACAAGTGATAACCACTTCTTCTACTTTGAAGTTAAAAACGAAGGCGAATCTACACTCGTTGCTAAAGCAGGCGAGTATGAAGATACTAGCGTTATAAGAAAAGTTGAAGAAATGAACCAAGACTATATCCTTAAAGAAAAAGGTATGGTAATCAACTGGTTCGACGTTGAAATGCCTGAAGGCAGATTCTCTATCAACGATAAAATCGGCAACATTATGAAAACCTTTAGGGGTAAACTTTGGTTTATGGGCTTTGGTATGAAACTTAAAAAGTCTATGAGCAAAGGCAAAAAAGAAGGTGGCGGTATGGCTGGCTTTGACGTTGATATGAAAGCAATGATGGCAATGCTTGGCGGTATGACTGTATTAAGACTTACTTCACTTATTGCTATGGCAAACGTAACCTTCACTAAAGAAGAACTCTTTGCTATGAACAAAAAACTCAACCGCATTAAAAAACCTAAAAATATGTAATAAATAAAACTCCCGCTTGGCAAATTCGCCAAGCGGGTAAGTTTTTAAAAGGACTAATAAATCTTTACACTTAATTTGATTTATGATATAATCAATATATGAGTTTAGCGGAATTTTTTGATTGCGATTATTTTAAAGGATTTAACATTATAGATTAAAACGGGGCGATTATCGCCCCGTTTTTATTTATTAGATAATTTTTTTTACAACTTTTCGGCTATAACGCTATACTTAATCGCAACACTCGTCTTTTTTAGGTGGTGTAACGGGTTTTTCAGCGGGTTTAGTTACGTCGCCTAATCCTGTAGTTTCCGAAAATATAACGTTAGATTTAGTCATATTAACGGCGTCGGTAGGAACGATGATTTTCGATGCTACACCATTAGACATAGCAATTAACGCCTCAAACTTCTTTAATTCTAAAACGGAAAGGTCGGCGTTTACGTCCTTTAAAGCCTTTAAGCCGGCAGCCTCTGCCTCTTTTGCTAACATAATAGCCTTTGCCTCACCTTCAGCGCGCGCAATTCTAGCGTCGCGTTCGCCTTCGGCTTGTAATACCATTGCTTGCTTATCGCCTTGTGCCCTCGTAATAACGGCCGCTTTGTGTCCTTCTGCCTCAAGTAAAGTTTCACGCCTATCGCGTTCGGCTTTCATTTGTTTTTCCATTGCGTTTTGAATTTCAGCAGGTGGAATAATGTTTTTTAACTCAACGCGATTTACCTTTATACCCCATTGGTCGGTAGCCTCGTCTAAAATATTCGTCATTTTACCGTTTATCGTATCGCGTGACGTTAAGGTATCGTCAAGTTCAAGTTCGCCTACGATATTTCTTAAGGTTGTAGCCGCTAAATTTTCAAGCGCGCTTATTGGGTTAACTGCGCCGTAAGTGAAAAGGTTAGGGTCGAATATCTTAAAGAATACTACCGTATCAATTTGCATTGTTACGTTATCTTTAGTGATAACTGGTTGTGGTGGAGAATCTAAAAACTGTTCTTTTAAAGTAACCTTTTTAGAAATCCTATCGATTATAGGTATTAAAAAGTGAACGCCTGCGCCCCAAGTTTTTTTGAATCTACCAAGCCTTTCAATTACGTATTCAGTTGCTTGTGGAACGATTTTGATGCCGGCAATAAGTATAACAATTACAAGTATGCCAAGTATAATCCAAATCATAATAAAATACCTCCTATTTTTAATTAGTGTATCAAATATATACCGTATTTGTCAATACGTCTTTTAAATTTTTATAGAAAATATCTTAAAAAATTCGTCTAATTATAGCAAATAAAAAAGCACTTCAACCGAAGTGCTTTTGTATTCTTTTAAAGTCTGCATCTTTGAATATAATTGATTAGATGAAAAGATAAAGACTATTTTAACTTAATAACTTCTTGTCCGCCCATAAATGGTCTTAAAACTTCAGGGATAGTTACAGAGCCGTCTGCATTTTGGTATTGTTCGATGAGAGCAGGGAATACCCTTGAAGTAGCAAGTCCCGAACCGTTAAGGGTGTGCATAAACGCTGTTTTACCCGTTTTGCTATCGCGGTATTTAGCGTTGTTTCTTCTTGCTTGGTAATCCCT
>JAZURK010000132.1:0-2178 GCA_045606165.1 Christensenellaceae bacterium | reverse complement strand
TAGAAGCGAGCAAGACAAGGCTCACGAAGGCGAAACGCTGAGATTAACCTTGTTGGTTATCGAAGTGTTGAGCCTAAGTAGAAACGAAGTATTGCGATACTTATAAGCATTTAAAACGAAGCAGTAACTTTATAAAACTTTGTAAGCCTATACAAACTTATTTTAAAGGCTTAGAAGCGAGCAAGACAAGGCTCACGAAGGCGAAACGCTGAGATTAACCTTTTTGGTTATCGAAGTGTTGAGCCTAAGTAGAAACGAAGTATTGCGATGCTTATAAGACTTTAATCCAACCGAATTCATCTTCAATATTACCCCATTGAATACCAGTTAAAGTATCGTATAAGTATTGAGTGGTTTTACCGATTTCGCCATTGTTAATAACGAATTTTTCGCCGTTATAGCAAAGTTCGCCGATAGGTGAAACGACTGCAGCCGTACCGCAACCCCACGCTTCTTCAAGTTTGCCTTCTTTTAAAGCAGTGGCTAATTCGTCAACGCTTAAAAGTCTTTCGCTAACTTTGTAGCCTTTAGAATTTAAAAGTTCGATAATAGACTTTCTTGTAATACCAGGAAGTATTGAGCCCGAAAGCATTGGAGTTACTATTTCGCCGTTAATTTTAAACATAACGTTCATAGCACCAACTTCTTCAATGTATTTACGTTCAACACCGTCAAGCCATAAAACTTGTGAATAGCCTAATTTTTCAGCCCTTTCGCCAGCACGGTTACTTGCAGCGTAGTTACCACCACATTTTGCTTCGCCCGTACCACCACGAACAGCCCTTACGTCTTGCGATTCTATCATAATTTTAACAGGATTTAAACCTTCTTTATAATAACTGCCAACAGGTGAAGTTATAATTACAAACTTAGCGTTTTTAACAGCGTGAACACCTAAAGTTTCGTCGTTACCAAACATAAAAGGTCTAATGTATAAAGACGTACCGCTTGAAGATGGAACCCAATCTTTTTCAACTTCAATAAATTTTGTTAAGCACTCAAGCGCAACGTCTTCATCAATCGTAGGTAAACACATACGCTCTGCTGAACGATTCATTCTTCTAATATTTTCTAAAGGTCTAAAAAGTTGAACTTCGCCGTCTTTTCTTCTATACGCTTTCATACCCTCAAAAATTTCGCTACCATAATGCAAAACTGTTGACGCTGGGTGTATATCTAATCTACCGAAAGGCACTATTCTTGCATCATGCCAGCCTAAATCTTGAGAATAATCCATTATAAACATATGGTCAGTAAACACTTTACCAAAACCTAAACTTGATTCGTCGTGCTTTGGCGATGGATTTGTATTTTTTATAAATTTAATTTCCATAATAATACCACCTTAATTATAATCTCTGCCTATACGCATTGCTTTTAAGTTAATTTCAAGCATATCTTGATGCTTTGCTGAAATAACTTTATTTAAAGCATTATTAACACTTTCTTCATTTTCAAAACCGTTAGTTTCTTTTAAAACTTTGCCCATAATAATCATATTAGCAAGTTTATCCATGCCATTTTCGCTTGCAAGTTTAGTTGCTGGAACGTAAAACACTTTTACGTCAGTTCTTTTAACTTTTCTTTCAACCAAAGAAGAATCAACGAAAATCATACCGCCACTTACTACTTTATCTTCAAGTAAATCAAGTGAAGGCAAGTTCATTGCTATTAAAATATCAGGATTAGAAACGATAGGCGAGCCAACGGGAGTATCGCCAACAATAACGCTACAATTTGCCGTACCGCCACGCATTTCAGGACCGTAAGAAGGCAACCAACTAACGAATTTTCCGTCAGTCAAACCTTTATAAGCAAGCACTTTTCCTGAAAATAATATACCTTGACCGCCAAAACCAGCGAATAAATATTTAGTCGTACTCATAATATTATTCCCCCTTGTTTGACCTATCCTTATAAACGCCAAGCGGATAATAAGGAATCATTTTTTCATCAATCCATTTTAAAGCGTCCTTAGGTGTTAATCCCCAGTTTGTAGGACAACTTGAAATTACTTCAACCAAAGAAAATCCTTTTTTGTTTACTTGATTTTCAAATGCTTTTTTAATTGCCTTTTTAGCATTTCTTATATTTTTAACGTTATTTACGGCAACTCTTTCAAGATATTCAGGACCATCAAGTTGAGAAAGCATTTCACATACTTTTATAGGATAACCG
>JAZURK010000131.1:0-17447 GCA_045606165.1 Christensenellaceae bacterium | reverse complement strand
CCCTTTTAAAGAACTTTTTTAAAAGCAAGCGAAATAATTGAGTTTTTACCCCTTTTTTCGTTGACTATTTTTGTTTGATTTACTAAAATATATATATAATTATACTATTCGGAGGCGCTACTATGATTACACATAGCACGGAGATTAAACTTTTTTGTGGCAATTCAAATAAGAAACTTGCCGAAGCCATTGCTAAAGAACTTAAATTAGAATTAAGCGTAGCAGAAGTTGGTAGATTTAGCGACGGTGAAATTAACGTTCACATCGGCGAATCAGTTAGAGGTAGAGACGTATTCGTTATTCAATCGACTTCTCAACCTGTAAACGAAAACCTTATGGAACTTCTCGTTATGATTGACGCTTTAAGAAGAGCGTCAGCAGGTAGAATTACCGCTGTTATTCCTTATTTTGGTTATGCAAGGCAAGATAGAAAGGCTCGCCCTCGTGACCCAATTACCGCTAAACTCATAGCAGACCTTCTTCAAACAGCAGGCGCTGATAGAATCTTAACAATGGATTTACACGCCCTTCAAATTCAAGGTTTCTTCGATATCCCTGTTGACCACCTTATCGGCGGACCTTTACTTTACAAATCGTTTAAAAACGTCGTTGACGACGACTTCGTTGTAGTATCACCTGACGTTGGTTCGGTTGCTAGGGCAAGAAACGTTGCCGCTAAACTCGGTTGCAATATGGCTATTATCGACAAACGCCGTCCTAAAGCAAACCAACTTGAAGTTATGAATATTATCGGCGACATCAAAGGTAAAAAATGCCTTATGGTTGACGATATGATTGATACTGCTGGTACTATCGTTCAAGGCGCTGAAGCATTATGGAAAAACGGCGCTACTGAAATTTACGCTTGCTGTACTCACGCAGTATTCTCTGGCCCAGCGATTGAAAGAATTAAAAACTCACACATTACTAAACTCGTAGTTTTAGATACTATCGACTTACCAGAAGAAAAGAAACTTGATAAAATCGAAGTTATCACTGCATCTAGATTATTTGCACGCGCTATCGAAAACATTTACAAAGATAACGCTATGACAGACATCTCTGTTGATTAAGAGTTTTAAGTCTATGTCTCAATAACGGTTGATAAAGCGTAAATGAAACACGGCGTAATATTTCGTTAAACCCACTTGGAAATACGGCAAGTATTACCTTCGGGGTTTGCCTCGTCTTACTTGCGTTTGATTTACCCTTTTAAAATCAACCTTATATTGTGCCATAGCCTTTAGGGGAGAATAAAACACTTTTCGCAAAATTGCGAAAAGTGTTTTTTATTTTTTATAAAAAATATCTATAAAAATAGTTGACAATAGGGGATAGTGTTTATATAATAATCTTGTTTAGTTTTATTAAACAAAAAGTTTAGGGTTTCTAATCTTAAACGAAAAGAAGGTGTAAAATGATACTAGGCGATAAAATTAAAGAATTAAGGCTTGGGTGCGACTTAACTCAAGAAGAACTTGCCAATAGGTGCGAACTTACAAAAGGTTACATTTCTCAACTTGAAAACGACTTAACAAGCCCGTCGATTGCGACGCTAATAGATATACTTTCGGCGCTTGGCACTTCGTTGAAAGAGTTTTTTGCAGAAGAAGAAGAGAAAAAAATCGTTTTTTCCGAAAACGATTTTATTGAAAAAAGGGAAGAGGGCATAATTAGTAACTGGCTTGTACCCAACGCGCAAAAAAACGAAATGGAGCCAATGCTTATAGAACTTGAAAAGAACTTTTCCACCGAAGAAGACGTTCCGCACGAAGGCGAAGAATTCGGCTACGTTTTAGAAGGTGAAATCGTACTTCATATCGGCAAGAAAAAGTACGTCGTCAAAAAGGGCGAAAGTTTTTATTATCAAGCGGATAAATCGCATTACATTATCAATATTAAAGACAAAGTGGCGAAGTTTTTATGGATTTCATCACCACCAACGTTTTGATGGTAGTCTTTATCACCTATAAACTCTAAAAAAGGAGAAACTTATGAAAAATTTAGAAAAGAAAATTATTGAACTTGTTGACGTTTGCAAAGCATACGATGATACGCCTGCCGTTAACAACGTTAACTTATACGTTAATAAAGGTGAATTTATTACCTTTTTAGGTCCTTCGGGTTGCGGTAAAACAACTACGCTTCGTATGATTGCGGGCTTTGAAAAACCTACTAGCGGTAAAATCTTTTTAAACGGCAAGGATATTACTGAACTTCCACCGCACAAAAGACCTGTTAATACGGTTTTCCAAAGATACGCGTTATTTCCACACCTTAACGTTTACGATAATATCGCGTACGGCTTAAAACTTACTAAACTTAAAGTAACTTACGAAACACCGCAAGGTCAACAATATTCAAGAATTGAAAGGTATACTAAAGAAGAAATTAATGAAAAAGTTAAAAAAGCCTTAAAAATGGTAGACCTTGAAGGTTTTGAAACGCGTAGCGTATCTACGTTATCGGGCGGTCAACAACAACGTATTGCTATTGCTAGGGCGATTGTCAACGAGCCTGAAATCTTGCTTTTAGACGAACCGCTTGGCGCGTTAGACCTTAAAATGCGTAAGGATATGCAACTTGAACTTAAAGATATGCACAAAAAACTTGGCATAACTTTTATTTACGTTACTCACGACCAAGAAGAGGCTTTAACTATGAGTGATACCGTTGTAGTTATGAAAGACGGTAAAATTCAACAAATCGGCACTCCTCAAGATATTTACAACGAACCTAAAAATACTTTCGTTGCCGACTTTATCGGCGAAAGCAATATCTTAAGCGGTACCGTTGTTGGCGATAAGAAAGTTAGGTTTATAAACAAAGTATTCGATTGTATCGACGAGTTTGAACTCAACGAAAAAGTCGACGTAGTAGTTCGCCCTGAAGATATCGAAATCGTGCCTTTTGGCGAAGGTATGGCGTCGGGCGTGATTGATTCGTGTATATTTAAAGGTATGCACTATCAAATGGTATTGCTTGTTGGTAGAACCGAACTTATTATCCAAAGCACTAAAGGCTACGAAAAAGGCGAAAAAGTTAGCGTAAATATCGCGCCTAATAATATCCACTTAATGCACAAAGAATTCGTTTCTAACGTATTCGACGGCTATATCACTAAAGATAACACCGTTTGCTTTGGCGGTGGCGAATTTGCTTGCGACGTAACTCAATTATATCCAGGCTCTAAACTCACAGAAGACGGTTACCTTTTAACTAAAGATGGTAAAGAGATTGATTTAACCGACGTTGACGTTAAAGTAGAAGTAGGTCTTAAAGATATAGAAATTAGCGACGATGAAAACGCGGGCGCAGCGGTAGGTAATATTATATCTATTATCTATAAAGGCGACCACTATCAACTTATCGTTCGTGTAGAAGGCGAAGAATACGAAGAAGATTTCGTATTTGATACCGTTGATACTTGGAACGAAAACGATAGGGTAAGCGTTAATATTGAAAAGGATAAAATTAAACTTACTTTAAAGCAGGAGAATAAAAAGAGATGAAAGAAGGTAGGATTGTAAAAAAACAACCGTTACAACCTATCGTTGAAGGTAAAAAAAGTTGGTTTAACTTTTCAAGAAAACAACTTTGTATTCCTTACGGCTTGTTTTTAGTGTTTTTTGTTATATTTCCGTTACTTTTAATAGTTTACTACGCTTTTACCAACGGCACGGGCGAGTTTACTATTGATAACTTTACAGCGTTTTTTCAAGATACCACTAAAATAAGTACGCTTATTATTAGTGTTTTCGTTAGTTTACTCGTTACTATTTTATGCTTGCTTATCGCGTATCCCGTTGCTTACGTTTTATCAAGAATGAACGGTAAAACAGCGTTTGTTTTACTACTTTTATTTATACTTCCAACGTGGCTTAACTTCGTATTAAGGGCAATGGCTATGAAAGAAGTGTTATCGCTTATCGGTGTTCCGCTTGGAAACGGCGCAAGTATTATCGGTTTGGTTTACGACTTTTTACCGTTTATGATAATGCCACTTTATTCAACGCTTGTTAAACTCGACAAGAATTTAGAAGAAGCGGCTTCCGACCTTGGCGCAAACAAAGCAAAAGTATTTTTAAACGTAACGTTACCGCTTTCAGTTCCAGGTATTATAAGTGGCGCTATGATGGTATTTTTACCGGTTATGAGTTGTTACGTTATTACCGATACGTTTAGCGGTGGTAGCGGTTTCTCACTCATTGGTAAACTCGTTGCTATTTGTTTCCTTGGCGTAGGCGGTGCGCCTATCCAAATTAACGACGGCGCGGCTTTAGCGCTCGTAATGCTCGTTATAATGGTTATCACTATGACCGTTACGGGTGGCTTTAAAAATTCTGAAAATACTAGGGGGACTAATTTATGATTAAGAAGTTCTTTTCTAGGGGATACGTGTTTTTAGTTCTTGCGTTTATTTATATCCCTATTTTCATTTTAATTTTATACAGTTTCAACTCGGGTAAAACTATCGGCGTGTGGGAAGGTTTCGATTTAAAATGGTACTCTAAACTCGGCGAAGTTAAAGACGTTGTTATAAATACCGTAATATTGGCTATCGTTTCAGCAACCATTGCAACCGTTCTTGGTACGCTTGGTGCGATTGGTATATTTTACAGTAAAGGAAAGTTAGGTAAATCCGTTAACTTATTCTCGCAAATTCCCGTTGTTAACTCGGAAGTAGTTACTGCGTGCGCGCTTGTAATGCTCTTAATGTTATTAGGTCTTTCTAATAGGTCTATTTTCGGTTTATACGTAGGTCATATCATACTTATTACGCCTTTCGTAGTGCTTTCGGTTATACCAAAACTTAAACAAATGGACCCATCTTTATACGAGGCGGCGCTCGACCTTGGCGATACTCCTTTCCAAGCGCTTTGGAAAGTAGTTATTCCTGAAATTTTACCGGGCGTTTTCGCGGGATTTATGCTTGCCGTTACTTTATCGCTTGACGATTATATTATTACTGCAACACTCGCTCCGCTTGACTTTGATACGATAAGTACCGCAGTTTATAAAGCAATCGCTTTAAGTACGAAACAAGCAAGTGAAAAAATCCCTATTTATCGTGCGTTAACTACGATTATTTTCTTACTTACTGTACTTTTCGTGGTGATTGCTAACGTAAACGCTAATAAAAAAGCAAAAAGGAGTAACAAATAATGAAGAATTTACTTATTAAATTATTCGTGTGCTTTTTTGCTTTAGGCGTGGCGTTTTCGGGCTTTTCTTTCAACGTGGAATCCGTAAAAGGCGCGGAAAAAGAAATTACCGTTTTTAGTTGGGAAGACTATATGGAAC
Organism: Christensenellaceae bacterium; assembly: GCA_045606165.1. Taxonomy (GTDB): domain Bacteria; phylum Bacillota; class Clostridia; order Christensenellales; family Borkfalkiaceae; genus HGM11412. The sequence goes on along the minus strand of JAZURK010000131.1, from coordinate 12,143 downwards.
TTACCGAAGACGAGGAGGGCGACGTTGATACCGACCTTATCGACGCGTTTGAAGAAGAATCGGGAATAAAAGTTAACTACATTACCTTTGCTACCAACGAAGATATGTATAACGAACTTATTAAAAACCCTAACGCTTGCGACCTTATTTGCCCGTCTGAATATATGATTATGAAAATGAAAGACGAAGGTTTAATCAAGCCTTATTCTTTCCCTGAAAATTGGCTTACTTACGGCTCGCCATATATTCAAAATACTTTTGAAAAACTCGGCTTTAACGTAGGCGAAGATAAAACTTACGCTATCGGTTATATGTGGGGTACAATGGGCTTTATTTACAATATGGCTAAAGTAAACGAAGAAAACCTTAACCATTGGAAGTCTATTTGGAACGAAGGTTACAAAAACAAAGTTACCATTAAAGACAGTATTAGGGATACCTACATTATGGCTTTAGGCGCGCTTTATGAAGACAAACTTTTAGAGTTAAAAGAAAGTTACAACAAAGGTGATATTACTGAAGAATACTACTCTAACAAAGTTTTTGAAATCTTTAATCAAACCGACGAGTTTACGCTTGTAAACGTTGAAAGACTTTTAAAAGAATTAAAGCCTAATCTTTACGGCTTTGAAGTTGATAGTGGTAAAAACGATATTATCAACGGAAAAATAAACGTAAACTTTGCTTGGAGTGGCGACGCGGTTTTCGCTATGGACGAGGCGGATAAAGTGGACGTAGAACTTGGTTATATCGTTCCAGAAGAAGGCTCTAACGTTTGGTTTGACGGTTGGGTAATGCCTAAAAACGCCAACGAAGAATTAGCGCTTGAGTTTTTAAACTTTATGTCTACCCCTGAATCGGCAATTCGCAATATGGACTATATCGGTTATACAAGTTGTATCGCTGGCGAAGAAGTTTTTGAAAGGGTGGTTGAAAATTACGAAGTAGAAGATGGCGAGTACACTATCGACCTTAACTACTTCTTTGGCGAAAAAGACGGTGGAAAATACGTTTTTAAAACCGATAGTTTATACCGCCAAGGCGCAACGCAATATCCTAGTAAAGACGTAGTTGTTAGATGCGCCGTTATGGATATGTTTAAAAATCAAACGCTTGAAGACATTAATACAATGTGGAATAACGTAAAATTCATTACCTTCCCAACCTTTATTATTTGGATTGTAGTAGGTATCGTAGTTTTAGCCTTTGCGCTCGTTTTATTCGTTAAATATAAAGATAGATTTGTAATCTTTAATAAGCGCAAAAAAGGTGGAAAGATTATTAAAATCGAAAAAATTTAATTTTAAGCCGATATATACGGCGCAATACTGCGTTTACTGCTTCAAATTTTGACTTTGATGACCAACAAGGTCTATCAAATCCAAAATTCTCGCGAGCCTTGTCTTGCTTGTATCTATCGGCTTAAAAGGGTGCATTTTTAAACTTAATAAAATAAAGCGTTTGGCAATTTTGCCAAACGCTTTTATCTTATATAAAATCAAATCCGCAATGTGCCGAAAGGCGCGCTTCGTTTGCGTAGCAACTTCATTGTGCGATAGCACTACTTAATGCACCAAAGGTGCGCTTCATTTGTATTAACACCCCCGTTAATACACAATATTCACTCCTTCTAAATCTACGCTTTCGGGTGGTTTGCAATCGGTTACTACAACGTCGTACTCTTTAAGTTTTGCCGTGCAGTACGTTCCTTGTTCGTTAAACTTGGTATGGTCTATAAGCAAAATTCTTTTCTTGCTTTTTTTAAATGCCATTTGTTTGAGTTCTCTACCGTCAAGCGAGCGCTCGTACGCGCCACCGTCTATAACCGACGCGCAAGAAGATAACATAAGGTCAAAACTAAAGTCGTCCATTTGCCTAGTAGTCCAACTGCCCGTTGTAGAGTTGGTGTTAAAATGCACCGTTCCACCAAGAAGTATTAAACTGATATTCGGTTTTTTAGAAAGTTGTATTGCCGTTTGCAAGTTATTAGTTATTACCGTTTTATAGTTTAAATCCATACGTTCGGCAAGGGCAAGCGCCGTTGAAGAACTATCAATAAACACCGTTTTAAAAAATGGTATATGAAGTAGCGCTTTGGTTGCAACGCGCTCTTTTTCTTTGGGATTTTTTTCCATACGGAAAAATATAGAGATTTCCGACGAGTTTTCAGGAAGAATTGCTCCGCCGTGACTTCTTTCAATTAGACCCATACTTTCCATTTCGGTTAAATCACGCCTAATAGTCGCTTCAGAAACGTATAAAGTTTTGCTTAATTCGCTAACCCTTAACGATTTATGCTCTTTTAATGCGCTTAAAATGCCGTTTTGCCTTTCGTTTAATGCCATAATTTACTCCTTTTTGCAAAAATTATGTTCATTTATGCTCGTTTATGATTGAATTATACTACTTTCAAACTCGTTTGTCAACTTTTCGAACATATATGGAAATATATATCTATATATGATATAATAATCGTGATTGATTAAATGTTTACTGTGGCGGGTAAAACCGTCTAAAAAATCAAAATAAATTTTTATAAAGGAAAGGTATTTTATGAAATCGATTTTTGAACTCAAGAAGGAAATTTGCGAAGTAGGTCATAAACTTTATGCCCAAGGTATGGTAGCCGCTAACGACGGTAACATTTCCGTAAAAATCAGCCCACGCGAATACTTATGTACACCTACCGGCGTATCTAAAGGCGCGCTTACACCTGATATGATTATCAAGGTTGATGAAAACGGTAAAAAGTTAGAAGGTACTTTAAATCCATCTTCGGAAATTAAAATGCACATGCGTGTTTATAAAGAACGTCCTGACGTTAACGCAGTAGTTCACGCGCACCCACCTATCGCTACGGCTTTCACCGTTGCTGATATCGAACTTGACCAATACATTTTACCTGAAGCGGTACTTACGATTGGTGAAGTTCCTACTTGTGATTACGGTACTCCTTCTACTATGGAAATTCCTGACTCACTTGAACCATATATCCAAAATCACGACGCTTTCTTACTTCGTAACCACGGCGCGTTAACGGTTGGTTGCGACCTTAACAAAGCAATGTTCGTTATGGAAGAAGTTGAATTCAACGCTAAAATTTGCAAATACGCAATGGAACTTGGCGCAGTACACGAAATCCCTAACAACCAACTTAAAAAGCTTATGGATTTACGTAAGAAAATGAATCTTCCTGGCAGACACCCTGGTATTGAAATCGAAGAAGAAAAACCAGTTTGCCAAAGCAAAGAAGAATTAGTTGCTGAAATCACTCGCAAAGTATTAGCAGAATTAAAGAAATAAGGAGTAACTTATGGCTATAAATTGGACGGAAACTCAAATTGAAGAAGTTGTGGCGTCCGTTATAAAAACGCTTAACAAAAGCGGTGCTACTAAATTGGAAACCGAACCAAGCGAAAGCGGTTGGTCGTCAACGCAGTATCAAGGCAGAAAACTTAAAGGTATCTATGAAGATATGAACGACGCGATTAACGCCGCTACCATCGGTTACAAATGCGTAAGGCAAATGTCTCTTAAAGAGCGTGAAAGAATTATCACGGCTATAAGAAACCTTTGTCGAAGTGAAGCACCAATTATGGCATCGTTAGGTGTAGCCGAAACTAAAATGGGTAGGGTAGAACACAAGGCTGCTAAACATATTTTAGTTGCCGATAAAACCCCTGGTACTGAAGATATTATATCTGAAGTAAAAACGGGCGATTGCGGTTTAACCCTTACTGAAATGGCGCCTTTCGGCGTTGTAGGTAGCATTACCCCAAGCACTAACCCAAGTGAAACGGTTATCTGTAACAGTATAGGTATGATAGCGGCTGGTAACGGCGTTGTATTCAACCCACACCCTAACGCTATATCGGTATCTAACTACGCGGTAGACCTTGTAAATAGGGCGAGCGCATCGGTAGGCGGACCTGAAGTTTTAGTTGCATCAGTTGTTAAGCCAACGTTAGACACGGCGCAAATTATGTATAAACATCCAAATATCAAACTTTTAGTTTGTACGGGTGGTCCTGGCGTTGTTAAAGCGGTTTTATCTAGCGGTAAAAAAGCAATCGGCGCTGGCGCGGGTAATCCGCCTGTTATCGTTGACGATACGGCAGACATTGCTAAAGCGGGTAAGGACATTATCGACGGTTGCTGTTTTGATAATAACCTTCCTTGTATTGCAGAGAAAGAAGTATTCGTTTTAAGTAACGTTAAAGACGCGCTTATTAACGAAATGCTTAAAAACGGCGCATATAAAATAACCAAGCAAGAGGCGGACAGACTTGCAAACGTAGTTTTAGTCGATACTAAAACGAAGTCTGGCGAAGTTAAAAAGACTATTAGTCGTGATTGTGTTGGTAGAGATGCTGCGGTACTCTTAAAGAAAATTGATATAAACGTAGGTGAAGATATTAGGTGTATCATTTGCGAGGCGGATTTTGAACATCCTTTCGTTCAACACGAACTTATGATGCCTATACTTCCTATCGTTTCGGTATCTAACGTAGACGAGGCTATCGACTTGGCTGTAAAAGCCGAACACGGCAATCGTCATACTGCGCATATGCACTCTAAAAATATCGATAACTTAACCAAGTTTGCTAGAGCCGTTGAAACAACGATATTCGTTAAAAACGCACCGTCGTTTGCAGGTATCGGTTTTGGTGGCGAAGGTCATACGACCTTTACTATCGCGGGACCTACCGGCGAAGGTATTACGAGCGCTAGAAGTTTCACTCGTAAAAGAAGATGCGTTATGGCGGACAACTTTAGGATTATATAAGGAGACTACACTATGAATATCAATTCAATGGACGTTGAAAATATCGTTCGCAAAATATTAGGCGAAATGGACTGTAAGACTTCTTGTTGCGGTAAGGAAATTCCTAAAACTGCAAAAGTTGCTATGCTTACGGCTACAAAACAAATTGAAGTAAAAGAATTCCCCGTTCCTGAACTTTTAGACGATGACATTTTAGTTAAAGTTGAAGGTTGTGGCGTTTGTGGTACTGACGTTCACGAATGGAAAGGCGACCCGTTCGGTATTATCCCAGTAACGTTAGGTCACGAAGGCACGGGCGAAATTATTTATCTTGGTAAAAACGTTAAAACCGATACTGCTGGTAATCCTATCAAGGTTGGCGATAAAATCGTAACTAGCGTATTTAGTTGCGGTGAATGTCAAATTTGTAGAAATCACCCTGCAAACACTAACCTTTGCGATAATCAAGGCGTATTTGGTCTTATTCCGCACAACGATAAGCAACCTTTATCAGGTTGGTTCTCAACTCACCTTTTAATTAGGGGTAAAGGCGCAACTTACTTTGTTGTTAACGACCTTGACCTTAAAGAAAGAATGCTTTTGGAACTCGCTTGCGTATGTGTACATGCTCTTAAAAGGGCTAACACGACAGGTCTTATTAACTTTAACTCAAAAGTTTTAGTTCAAGGTTTAGGTCCTGTTGGTTTAGTTATGATAAGCGTATTAAGGGCTGCGGGTGTTAACCACATCGTTGCAATCGACGGAACGGAAAAACGTTTAGAAATGGCTAAAAAGTTAGGCGCTAAAACGGTTATTAACTTTAAAGAATACAAAACTTTAGAAGAAAAAGTTAAAATCGTTAAAGGCATAACTATGGGTAGTGGCGTTGACTTTGCTTTCCAATGCACGGGCGCGCCAATGGCTGCTAAAGACATTTACGATTACATTAGACGCGGTGGCGGTTTATGTGAAATGGGTTTCTTCGTTAACAACGGCGAATACACCGTTAACCCACACTTTGCTATGTGTAACAAAGAAATCAATATCGTTGGTTCTTGGGACTATAGCGCGGAAGATTACCCAACAACAGTTGCTTTCTTACGTCAAGCAAGGGAAATGAATATTCCTATTAAAGAATTAATTACTCACTCGTTCCCACTTGATAAACTCAACGAGGCAATGGAAACTAACGTTAAGCAAGAAGGTATCAAGATTTGCTACGTTGCCGATTAAGAGGTAGTTTATGGCACTTGGTATGATAGAAGTTTACGGCTTTGCAACCGCTATAGTCGTAGCCGATAAAATGGCAAAGACTTCCGAAGTTTCGGTTGTTGCCATTGATAAAAACAAACCCGCTGGCGGAGATTCCGCGCAAGTACCTTTAGTAATGGCTATCAAAGTTGAAGGTAGCGCAGCGGCGGTTGAATCGGCGGTTCAAGCGGGTAAAGAAGAGGCCGAAAAACGTGGACTTTATATAACCCACAAAGTAATTGCTCGTCAAAGCGAAGAAATCGAGTGGTTTGCGAGATTAAGTGCACTCGGTAAAGATAAATTAAGAAAGTAGGCTCAATCGCCTATAATCAATAAAAATAAAAAAATTTAAAAATCAAGGAGATTTTATTATGTTAGAAGCATTAGGTATGGTAGAAACAAGGGGTTTAGTTGCAGCAATCGAAGCAGCAGATGCTATGGTTAAAGCAGCAAACGTAGTACTTATCGGTAGCGAAAAAATCGGTAGCGGTTTAGTTAGCGTTATGGTAAGAGGCGACGTTGGCGCAGTTAAAGCTGCAGTTGAAGCAGGCACTCAAGCGGCTTCTGCTCTCGGCGAAATCGTTGCAACACACGTAATTCCAAGACCACACGCAGACGTTGAAAAACTTTTACCTTCTATTAAATAAGATAGGCTCAATCATCTAAAAAACAAAAAAATTAAAAATAAACATTTATATAAATAAGGAGATATCAATATGTTAGAAGCATTAGGTATGGTAGAAACAAGGGGTTTAGTTGCAGCAATCGAAGCGGCAGATGCTATGGTTAAAGCAGCAAACGTAGTACTTATCGGTAGCGAAAAAATCGGTAGCGGACTCGTAAGCGTTATGGTAAGAGGCGACGTAGGCGCAGTTAAGGCTGCAGTTGAAGCAGGAACTCAAGCGGCTTCTGCTCTTGGCGAAATCGTTGCAACTCACGTAATTCCAAGACCACACGCAGACGTTGAAAAACTTTTACCTTCTATTAAATAAGATAGGCTCAATCGCCTAAAAGGGAAATTAGTTTATGAAAGCTATTGCATTATTAGAAGTACAAGCCCTTGTTGCTGCTATAGCAGGGCTTGATGCAATGGTAAAAACGGCAAACGTGGAACTTATTCACGTTGAAAAACGCCTTGGCGGTAGGCTTGTAACTGTTGTAGTTCAAGGCGAAGTATCCGCGGTTACCGCTGCACTTCAAGCAGGCGCGGCAGCAGCAAAAGAAGTTGGTAACGTTAAGGTTTGCGAAGTTATTGCCAACCCGCACCCAGACGTTATGCGCTTTTTAACAACAGGTTAAGAGTAAGTTGGTTCAATCACAATTCTTGATTGATTTTGAACGGCAAAACAACAGCAAAATACTTCGTGTTTTGTTCAGTTACGTACTTTACAAGTACGCGCCTTCACAAGAACGCTCGTCTTTTTTGTGTTTTGCGCGTCAAATCGTAAACTATCAATCAATTATTGTTCTTTCACCAACAAAATAAAAATGAAAACAAAATTGGCGGTAACGTCAATAAATTTAAAAACAATTTAGGAGGAATAAAAATGGAAGCATTAGGTATGGTAGAAACCAGAGGTTTAGTTGCAGCAATCGAAGCGGCAGATGCTATGGTTAAAGCGGCAAACGTAGTACTTATCGGCAGCGAAAAAATCGGTAGCGGTTTAGTTAGCGTTATGGTAAGAGGCGACGTTGGCGCAGTTAAAGCTGCTGTTGAAGCAGGTACTCAAGCTGCATCGGCTCTTGGCGAAATCGTTGCAACACACGTAATCCCAAGACCTCATATGGACGTTGAAAAATTACTTCCAAGCATTAAATAAGATTATAATAATCCTATTTAATAAACCATTTGCTTATCATAATGCCCGAAAAATCGGGCATTATGGAGCAAAAAATCAAAAAACACACAGACTTTAAGGAAATTATTATGGAATATTCAAGTTCTCAAATTGCCGATATCGTGTTAAAAGTTCTTTCATCAATGGAAGAAAGTTTTGACGATTGCGTTACCGAAATTCCAGTCGGCGTATCAAATAGACATATACACTTGAATAAGGCAGATATTGCCACTTTGTTTGGGGAAGGCTATGAACTTACCCCTTTAAAAGACTTATCGCAACCAGGTCAGTATGCGTGCAAGGAAACTTTAACTTTAATCGGTCCATCACTTCGACCAATTGAAAAAGTTAGGGTATTAGGCCCAGCTAGAAGTAAATCTCAAGTAGAGATTTCCGCAACCGACTCGTTTGTGTTAAAGGTAAAACCACCCGTTAGAGAATCGGGTAAAATTGCAGGTTCTTCGCCTATCTACATTGTAGGACCTAAAGGGGTTGTTGAACTTGACGAGGGGTGTATTATAGCAAATAGGCATATACATATGTCCCCAAAAGACGCGAAATGCTTTAACGTAAAAGACGGTGACACCGTTACCGTTGACGTTATAGGTAAAAGGCGTACAAGGTGGTTTGACGTGCAAGTGCGCGTTAGCCCCGACTTTAATTTGGAAATGCACATAGACACTGACGATGCTAACGCCGTAGGAATCGGCAACGGCGCGAAAGTTCAAATTGTTAAGGAGTAATATGTTAAGAGGAATTATTAGGGGAAACATCGTTTCCACAAGAAAACACGATTCACTTGTTGGCAGTAAATTTATGGAAGTAGAACTTATGAAAAACGGAGTTCTTACCGGCGAATATTTAATTGCTATTGACTGTGGCGTTGGCGCAGGTATCGGCGAAACTGTTTTAATTACAACGGGTAGCCAAGCGCGTTTTGCGCTCTCTAAAGATAGCGTTGCAGCCGATGCTGTCATAGTGGGGATTGTAGACTAATCTTGCACGCGTTTTAAACGCATTACTGGTATATTATGGATATTAAACAAATAATGAAAGAGGCTGGCATCGTTGGTGCGGGCGGGGCAGGTTTTCCGTCTTACGCTAAATTATCCGACGGGGCTAATACTCTAGTTATAAACGGTGCGGAGTGCGAACCGCTTTTATATACCGACTACGTGATTTTAAAAAGGGAATTACCTGCGGTTATAAAGGGTATAAAACTCGTTGCCGATTATTTAAAAATTAAAAAATCCCTTCTTTGCATTAAAGACCATACCGCAAAGCGTCTTGATTTTAGCGACGGTCAAATGCTTGATGAAGGAGTGTATATTAAAGTTTTACCAGACGTATATCCAATGGGGGACGAAATAGGTCTTATCTATCAAGCGACGGGTAGGGTTGTAAAACCGGGCAATCTTCCTATAACGGCAGGCGTTATCGTTTACAACATAGAAACAATGTATAACGTATATAATGCTTATGCTAAAGGCGAAAACTTGATTTACAAATGGCTCACTGTTGGCGGTGATATTGAAAAACCTTTCGTTGTGAAAGTGCCTATCGGTGTAAAAGTTGAAGATTTATTTAAAAAATACTCAATTTTAGTGCCTGAAACCCACGTGGTAGTAGACGGAGGTCCGTCTATGGGTAAAATTATCAATCCCGATAGGGCGGTTATTACAAAAACAACCAAATCACTTTTGATTTTACCTAAAAATATCCCTGCAATTCAATCAAAGCAAATCAATGCTAAAATGTCTGTTGCAAGGGCGGAAACGGCGTGTTGCGGTTGTATGAGATGTACTGATATTTGCCCAAGAAATTTACTTGGCTATCCTATCGAACCACACAAAATGGTAAGAACTGCAATGCACGCGGTAGAACTTAACCCTCAAATGGTAATAACTGCAAGTTTATGTTGTAATTGCGGTATTTGTGAAACTCTTGCTTGCAATCAAGGAGTTTCGCCAAAAGCCGTTATCAACGAATATAAAGCAGTACTTCAAAAAAATAAATTAAGATACGTAGCAACTAATGAAGTTGAAGTTTCAAAGGAAAGAGATTATCGTATGATTCCTTCAACTCGTTGGGAAAGTATTTTAGGCGTATCTAAATTTGATAAAGTTGCCGAATATATCGGCGAATACTACGATTTTAACGAAGTTAGAATTTCAACCCGCTCTCATATAGGCGCGCCAAGCGTACCTATAGTAAAGGTTGGCGATATAGTTAAAGTCGGCGATAAAATTGCTAATTCAAGTGAAGGGTTATCCCTTCCTCAATACGCGTCGATTGACGGTAAAATAGCGTCGGTTGGCGATGAAATTATAATTGTAAGGTAAACTAAAGTATGTTTAAAGCAATAGGTGTTATAGAACTTAAAAGCATATCAAAAGGTATAGAGGCGTCTGATGCAGCGCTTAAAAGCGCTGGCGTTGAAATGGTTACTTGCCACCCTTCTTGTCCTGGTAAATACGAAATAATTTTAACGGGTTCAATCTCTAACGTAACAGCGTCGGTTAGCCACGTTATGAGTAGATTTTCGGAATACGTTATCGACCACTCTATTATGGGTAGAATTGACGAAAACGTTATTACAGCGCTTTTCGGTACTCAAACGGGAGAAAGAAAAGGCTCGCTTGGTATTATCGAAACTTTCTCTGCCGCTAGCGCTATCAAAGCAGCGGATATAGCCGTTAAAACTGCAAGGGTAGAAATCTTCGACCTTCGCGTTTCAAGGGGTATGGGCGGTAAAGGACTCGTTATGTTAACGGGCGAAGTTGGTGACGTAACCGCCGCCGTTGAAGCGGGTGCTAACCACGCTAAACAAAGCGGTCTTTTAACTTCTACTTCAGTTATCGCAGCGCCACACGCTGAATTGTGGGAACAACTTTAATTTAGAATCTATCACCTTATATTGCGCTATAGCCTTTAAGTAGGCGGAGCATTACACAATTAAACTATTACGGAGTGAATATGGAAAGTATTAAATTCGTACTCAACAAAAGCCCAAGAATTGAAAGGCTTATAAATAATTTATATGCGTCTATGCCGGAAATTGAATCGGCAAGGGGCTTGCTTATTACGGAAAGTTATAAGGCAACGGAAGCGTTACCTATAATCAACCGTAGAAGCGCGGCTTTTTCGCATATTTTAAAAAATATACCTATCGTTATTCGCGATGAAGAACTTATCGTTGGTAGCGCTACGATTGCACCAAGGGGTTGTCAAGTTTTCCCTGAATACTCTTTCGAGTGGCTTGAAGCGGAATTCGACACCGTTGCAACAAGGGCTGCAGACCCTTTCTATATCAGCGAAAAAACCAAAGCGGAACTTTCAGAGGCGTATAAATATTGGAAAGGCAAAACTAATAGCGATTTAGCAAAATCTAATATGTCGCCTGAAGCCTACGAAGCCTTCACCGTTCACGGTATGTTTACGCCTGGTAACTATTTCTATAACGGTATCGGTCACGTTTGCGTTGACTATGCTAAAATCTTAAAGAAAGGTTATAAAGGCGTTATGGAAGAGGCTGCTAAAGCCCTTTTAGACCTTGATATAACGGACGGCGACTACGTTCCAAGAAAGAATTTCTTGTATGCGGTTATCGAGTCAGCGCAAGCCGCGATTGATTACGCTAAAAGGTATTCCGTTTTAGCAAGCGAAATGGCGTCTAAAGAAACAAATTCTATTAGAAAAGCCGAACTTTTAAGAATTGCTAAAACTTGTGATAGAGTGCCTGAAAACGGTGCTAGAAACTTCTATGAAGCGTGCCAATCTTTCTGGTTTATTCAACTTTTATTACAAATCGAATCGAGCGGACACTCAATTTCGCCTGGTAGATTCGACCAATATATGTACCCATACTACAAAGCGGATATTGACGCGGGCGTTTTAACTATTGAGGAGGCGCAAGAATATATCGACTGCTTATGGGTAAAACTCAACGATATAAATAAATGTCGTGACGCGGCGTCAGCCGACGGTTTTGCGGGTTACGGTATGTTCCAAAACCTTATCGTAGGCGGTCAAGATATCTATGGTGTTGACGCTACTAACGACTTATCGTTTATGTGCCTTGAAGCGTCAATGCACGTTCCACTTCCACAACCTTCAATTTCGGTTAGAATTTGGAACAAAACTCCTGACGATTTACTTATTAAAGCGGCTGCTTTAACAAGGCTTGGCACGGGTTTCCCTGCGTACTATAACGACGAAGTTATTATTCCGTCTATTATGGCAAGGGGGCTTACCCTTGAAGATGCAAGGGATTACTGTATTATCGGTTG
>JAZURK010000130.1:0-7374 GCA_045606165.1 Christensenellaceae bacterium | reverse complement strand
GATAAATATAAATATATTCATAAGGATTAAAAATATGTTGATTAAAGACTTATACGCGTATATTGACGGCGAAAAAGTGCTTTGCGGTGAGATAAAAGAACTTTCAGACCGCACGATTGTAACTTATAAAAAAGAATATTTTTTAAACGCCAAAGAAAAAGTAGAAATTTTAAAAGACGCTTTTTCTATGAAGGTTGGCGATAATGGTTACTACCTTGGCGGTAACTATTCTATGCGCTATTCTTCATTTTTAACTTACTTTAAAGAGCGCGAAGATTTTTGTTATAGCGAACACATTTACTTAATGAAAACTTTTGGCTATAACGCTAACGGGACTTGCTTTTTAGCCGTTATGACGGGTATGCCGTGCGACGCGTCTATTACAATAGAAAAACAAGGGGATACTTATAGGCTTTATTTGATTTACGATTTAAAGCGCATTTCAATTTACGAAGATATAGTCGTTGAATTTTTACACTTGCCAAGCAATTCTACCTACGTTGATATGGCTAAAAGATATAGGCGTTATCAAATGGAAGAACGCGGTGTTTTACCTTTAACTGAAAAAATTAAAACCCGCCCTATTCTTAACGAAGTTAAAGACGCGGTTGAAATTAGAATAAGGCAAGGCTGGAAACCCGCACCGCCTACCGTTTTAGAGCAAACGCTTGAAAACGAACCGGAAATGCACGTTGCTTGCACTTTTTCTAGGGTTAAAGATTTAGTTGACGAACTCAAAGCGCAAGGTGTTGAAAAAGCGGAAATTTGCCTTGTTGGTTGGAACGTAAGTGGACACGACGGACGTTGGCCTGACGCCTTCCCCGTTGAAGAAAAACTCGGTGGCGAAGAAAAATTAAAAGAACTTATTTCTTACGCCCAAGATAACGGATATTTAATAGTTTGCCACTCTAATAGTACCGACTGCTACAATATCTCTAAAAAATGGGATAACGGCAATATGCGACTCATTGAAAAAAACGGCGCGCCTAAAAAATGCGCTCAACCGTGGAGCGGTGGCAATATGTATTCCGTTTGCCCTAAAGTTGCATACGAAAACTCTACGGAAATGCTACCCGAAATACAAAAACTTGGATTTAAAGGCGCGCATTATATCGACGTAATGAGTATAAACCAACCAAGCGGTTGTTTTGACGGTAACCACCCTGTAAACGCTAGACAAGCGCTTGAATATTATAATAAAATAGGTAAACTCTCTACTGATTTATTCGGCGGTTTTTCTTCGGAAGGCTCGTTTGACGACTACGCGCCCGTACTTGACGTAGGGCTTTACGTTAAGTTTGGTTTAGTAAACAAGCCTTGCCACGATGAAGGTATACCGTTTTGGGAAATAGTTTATCACGGAATAATAATGTCTAACCCAAGCAACTTGACGGTAAACTACCCTATTAAAACGCCTACCGATAGGCTTGAAGTTATCGAATACAACGCAAGACCTACCTTTTATATCTACTCTAAATTTTATAGCGGAAAACCCGTTTGCGGTACTGACGATTTGATTATTGATACGGATAGCGATTTATCTCTTACCGTTTCGCTTATCAAAAAAGGTTACGACGATTATAAGAATTTAGCATACCTTCAAACGGAATTTATTGATAACTTTGAAAAGATTACCGAGCAAATTCATAAAATTACTTTTGAAAACGGCAACGTTTTATACGTTAACTACACGGACAACGATTTTACGTTAGATAACGGTAAAACTGTAAAAGCCCTTGATTATTTATTAATTTAATAGAAAATATCCACGGCAAAACCGTGGATATTTTTTTATTCAGTTTTTTTGTATTCATTATCGCGGATACCAGGATAAGTTTTATCTAAATATTCTTCACGATAATGGTTTACACCGTCGGAAACCTTTTCGGGTTTGTTAGGTAAAAGCCAACTTTTTTTATAATAGAATTGATTGTGGAATTTATTTTCTATTCTGCCCGATTTTTCTAAAGCGTTCATACACGCGCGGATACAACCCCTTGCACCGCAAATAGCAAAGTAGCCGGTATGCGAAATAATATAATCGTAATACTCCATAACCTTATTAGTGTCAGGTTTACGCCCCCACGTGCCTTGCGCCATTGTGTAGGACATAATGTAGGCCTCTTCTTCAGTCATTTCGCTATTTCTAACGTCAAACGCCATATTAGGAAATTCCTTTTTTAAAAACGGCGAACACTCGTTATTCATACCATGATGCGAAAGGGTGCATCTACCCATTCTTACGTCACCGTACCAAACTTGTTTTTCGCCAAAATCAACGGTTAAACGCTTATTTGTGTCTTTTACAGGCGGAATAGCGTTGCCAGGACATTCCCTTACGCACGCCCCGCAGTGAATACAAATATCGCCCGTGTTTAAAATAGGGTCTGGTTCTAACTCGCAATCGGTAAAAATCAAGCCAAGCCTTACGCGTGGACCGAATTTTTTTGTTAAAAACACTTTAGAATAGCCTATTTCGCCAAGACCGCAACCCGCAGCAATCAATCTAACGCTACAAATAACATCAGGCGGAATACCGTCGCGTAACGGTTCTTTAGTCGTTCCGTTGCCTTCGGGCACTGCTGGATAGTGCGCTACCGCTTCGTAGCCGAAATCTTCAATAAAGCAAGAAAGTTCGTATGATAAATGCGGTCTAAAAAGCGAATTTAATTTATTGTACGAATAAAAGGTGTAGTTATGCCAATGCGTACCTTCTTCGATACCACGATAAGTACCCCTAGGAATACGCATAGCGATTGCTATAACCGACTTGGCGTTAGGAAAGTAGGTTATTGGCGACATTAGTTTAGGCGCGCCCTTAAACCTTTCAATATTGCCTATTGCAATACAGTCAATCCCAAGTTCCTTTGCCTTATCCTTTATCATTTGGGAAGTCAATTTCATTATCTATTCCCCCTATTGCCGTCCTTTGAAAAACTACCGCCAAGAACGTTTGACGCTTCAATATTGCGCTCGTTAATAGAATTTTTACCACCTACGCTCCAAACTTCCCTTTGTCTAAACGAGTTTTCAAACTTGTTAGATAAAACGTTAGTTTCTTCAAGGTGACAAATGCACGTTCTATTGCACAGCGCGGCAACGCGGTCAGGTTTAGCGTTTGCGCTAAAACGGTTTACGCACGCTCCGTTTTTACAAGTTTTGCAAATATCGTAATTGATAGAATAAGTTTGCATTTTTTTACCGCAAACGTCAATTTCTACGATATTTTGAGTGTCAATAGCGCCAAGCGGACAAGAATTAGCGCACTTACCGCAACCGTCGCAAATTTTACCTTCAAATAAAGGCGAAGGTTCAATTTCAGCATCGGTAAGTATCATATGAAATCTTTGGCGAGAACCAAATTCAGGTGTTAAAAGCAAGCCGTTTTTGCCTATTTCGCCAAGACCGCAAGCAACTGCAGCGTAATCAAAGTCAGGATAAACGTTAGGCGCAGGTCTGCCGTCTGCTACTGCTACGCCTTGCGGCTCAATTTCGGTTGGGTTAGGAAAGATTGGGCAAGCCTCCCAACCGTTATCTTCAAGTACCCTTACTAAATCGTAACAAGCCATAGAAAGAAATTCGTCTTCAAGCCAATTTTTGCCAAACAAGGTATAATCGCCAAAGTTAGTGCCTTCTTCAACGCCACGCAAAGCGCCACGGCAAATACGTTTGCCAAGCATTATTACCGTTTTGGCTTCGGGAAAGATAGAAAACGGGTTATGCCTAGCGTCAACGCCGTTAAACCTATCTTTACTTGCAAAGCCTATAAGGTCTATTCTACAATTTTTAAGATTATCACGTATTAATTTTTCGATATTGTTCATTGTTGCCTCCAAAGTGTTTTACAAAAAAAATAATAACACAATGATAATTTGATAGCAATAATTAAACGGAATACATTTTAACTTTTCGAAACAAAAGAATTTAAAAACCTATTGCTAAATACAATTTTATGTGATATTATTTTTATAAATAATAGAAAAAACGAGCAAAAACCTATGAACAAACAAATTCCTATAATTACAAAAGTTCAATATTTCGAAACGTCATACGAGCCTATAAAAGCAAACGTATCCGCCCGTAATTTTTCATCAGTTACCTACCGTAAAAGCGGTAAGGTTTTCTTTTCTACTAAAGAAAATCAATTTATATCCGAAGAAGATACGATTACCTTTATGCCCGCGGGGTGCAACTATTCAACGGAAATTTTAGACGGAGGCGAAATGGTTGTTTTGCACTATCAAATAGCAAACGGTAGCAATGATATTTTTGATAAACCAACGCTTATTCGACCTATTTATAAAAATAAATTTTTAGATATTTTTACGCAAGCGCTATCACACTCAATAACCAATAACGATTACGCTTGTATGGCGGACGCTTATAGACTTTTTTCTCAAATATTTAATGAAACGTATTTAAGGAAAATGAAACCACCTAAAAACCTTGACTTGGTTAAACAGTATATCGACCAAAACTACACTTCTCCCGAACTACGCATATCAACGCTTGCTAAACAATACAAAACGAGTGAAACGTATTTTAGACGGGAATTTAAAAAATATTACGGCGAATCCCCTATCGAATATATTAAACGAAGAAGAATTGAAATGGCTTGTCATTTACTTCGTACCGAACTATATTTGATAACCGACGTAGCGTCACGCTCGGGCTTTGAAAGTATAAGTTACTTTTCTTTGGAATTTAAGCGTTATATGGGCTGTTCGCCATCGGAATATAGAAATATGTAAAAGGAGAACTTTTATGAATATTACTGTAGTTTATCCAAGTAACGCGCATAGCGCTTACTCGGTTGCAAAAGACAACTTTATAGATTTAGTAAACAAGGTTTCGGGCGATAAAGTAACGGCAATAACTGATATCGAATTTAAAACAGCAAATAGCGATTTAACCGTTGTTATCGGTAACGATAAGGTAAATAAAGTAATAACTAGCCTTTATTGCAATTTACAAATTAACTATAATAAAGACGAGTATATTATTAAATCCCTTGTTATAGGCGGTAAAAACTATCTATTTTTAATAGGCGCAACTCCGCGCGCTACAATTTATGCGGTATATAGATATTTTGAAGTTTTTTGTAACTCTAGGTGGTTTTGGGACGGCGATAGAATTAATAAATGCGCCCTACCTTATAAAGATATTAGTTTAGTTGAATCGCCAAGGTTTGATTACCGCGGTATTAGGTATTTTGCCCACCGCAGTTTACACCGCTTTCAAGCCGAACATTGGGACTTTAACGATTGGAAAAATGAAATCGACTATCTTCTTAAAAAACGCCTTAACCTTTTTATGCTACGAATAGGTATGGACGATTTATGGCAAAAAGCCTTTCCCGATATCGTAACATATCCAAGCGATGATTACGTTGAAAATTTTAACGGAGAAGGCTATAACGATAGAACGCCCTTTTGGAATTTAAAATTCCGCGGTGAACTTCGCAAAAAAATATTATCTTACGCTTTTGAACGCGACCTACTGCACCCCGAAGACTGCGGTACTATGACGCATTGGTATTCTAAAACGCCACTTGAGTTTATTGAAAAAGCAAACCCTACCCTTTTACCGCTTGAAGTTGAACAATATAGCGGTAAAGAAAGCCAAGTGTTTGATGTTCGCGATAAAAATAACCTTGATAACTACTTTAAACTTACAAACAAGCACGTAAAAGAATACGGAAGTGATAAAATTTTTCACACTATTGGGCTTGGGGAGAGAATGTACTCTAAAGACCGTGAAAAAAACAAGGCAATGAAACTTTACGTTTACCGTGAAATTTGTAATTACGTTAAAAAAACCTATCCAAACTCGCCACTACTTATTGCATCGTGGGATTTATGGATGCGCTTTACCCCCGAAGAAGTTATCGACCTTACAAAAGAGTTAGACCCAACCCAAGCAATAATATTCGACTATACGTCTGACGCGCTTACCGAAAATAACTTTACAAAATGGGGGCTAATAAACAAATTCCCTTGGGTGTTTGGTATTTTTGGCGGTTACGAACCGCAAAACGAAATTCGTGGCTGTTACGATTTTATTAACGAACGAATTAAACTAGCAAAAGCCGACCCAATGTGCAAAGGTTTTGTATTTTGGCCTGAATTTTCACACGGCGACAACTTTATGCTTGAATACTTTACCGCTAACGCGTGGGACAGTACAATCACACCTATAAACGAGCAAATAGACAAATACTCTAGTGATAGATACCCTTTAGAAATCGCAAGCAAAATGGCTAATATTTGGCATAAATTTATGCCGATAGTAAAGGAAGCGTCTTGGACGCCCGATAGCGAAATGCAAATTCAAATTGATAATATTTTTACCGATATTATCACTAAAACTTCCTTTAAAAAGCAATTTAGTAGCGACTATAAGGTAAAAGTTGATAGGCTTTTTAAATACGTAGATACCGCCACCCAAATTTTACAAGAAATTGCGTCTATTACCAATGCCGACGAAATGACAAAGCGTGACCTTTTTGATATTTCAAGAACGGTAATATCTAGGTTTTTAAACGCCACGATATATCAAGCGCAATACTTACACTCTATAAACGCGCCTATTATCGAAATTGACAAGGCTTTTAGTAACTCAAAAGAACTTTTAAACAGTTTAACGGATTTACTTTCTTTATCTAAAGATTTTTCTTTACTAGCGTCGTTTAACCGCTTAAAAACGGTAACTAAAGTAAACCCTAACTTTGAAAAAACTTTAAAAAACAATGCGGAGTGTAATTACTGCCGTTCGTTTATCTACGAAAACTGCAAATACCTTTATATCCCTGAAATGGATATTTTATTTAGCGAAGTTAAAAGGTGTATAGAAAGTAGCGAAGATTACGATAAAACTAAACTTGAAAAGGCTAAAAACGATATAAAAGACAACTATTTTGAAACCCCGCTTGATAAAATGCAACCTAATTTAACCGATTTTAAAACAGTTTTAGCAAATGCTATTAACTTAATTAAAAACTTAAAAGCATAAAAAAATCTCGCTATCTAGCGAGATTTTTAATTTGTAAAAAAGATTTATTTAACGCAATTTTTTAATTAAGTCTATTATAGTTTGCTTATTTTCAGAAGATAAAGAGTTAATCATATCAAGTAGCAACTTATCTTCTTCTTTTATTATAGGGCTAAAGAATTCCGTAGTTGTAACTTGCAAAATATCTAAAATTTCTAATAGCATATCAACGGTAAGTTGAATTTCGCCACTTTCAATTCTATAAAAATAGGTTTTAGAGTGCCCAAGTTCAATACCTAATTTATAAGAAGATATATTCCTTTTATTTCTAAAATAACCTATTCTATCTATTATTTCTTTCTTTGATAAATTTAAGTTTTCCAT
>JAZURK010000129.1:0-2230 GCA_045606165.1 Christensenellaceae bacterium | reverse complement strand
AACTATCAATCGTTTCTGGCCTAAAGGAAATTTCTATACAGTCAATCCCCGCGTCTTTTAAAGAAATAAACGTTTCTTCGTTGAGTTCAAACGAACACGTTAAACCTATTTTTAACATAATTTAACACCTTTGTTTTTTGTATTAGATTTGTTTGATTTTTGGGAATTCGCCCCAAATTTCGTTAAGCATAAATTCTTTTATATCTACTTTTAAACTTATGGCAAGCCAAAGTTTTATATACGTTGCAGGAATTGCGGTGTAAGGCAACACGATTAAACCTAATTCTTCGTAGTTGGCTGTGCTATCGTACGAAACGCCTTCAAAAACGTTAGGAACAATGATAGGTATATCGTTTTGTTTTGCCTTTTTGCAAAATTCCGTAAAGTTTTTATTCGCGGTATCAAGCGTACCAGAGTGATAAGGCTTAATTAAAACGGCGTTATAATCTTCAACTTTATAGTTAAAACTATCACCCGGGTGACTTGTTAAAAATAAAATTTTAGGGTCTTTAACAAACTCAACCGCGCCAATACCGCCCTTGCCGTTAATTTTAGAAATTTCACCAAAAAGTTTAAACTTATCGCGACTATTTTCGGGTTCGTACTTGGCGTCCTTTTTAGTATAAATGCCGTATGGGAAATAATCAATCGAGTATAACGTATCCCTGCCTTCGTTATGAGTAGTAAGCCTTGTAGCCGGATAAAAATACACGTCGCTTGGCGAGTGGTTTCTATACGAAATAAACACGCCCGCTTTTTTATGCTGTTCGATAAACCTAACCGCGCCCGTAAAGTTATCAGCGCCGTTATACAACTTATGCCCCGACGGATAGTTTGCCGAAACGAGTACTACTGGGATTTTAGTTTTTACCGTGAACGCTAAAGCCGATGCGGTGTACTGCAAAGTATCCGTGCCGTGTGTAACGATAATTCCGTCGTAACCTGCGTCCACGTTGCTTTCAACGAGTTTACAAAGGGTAGTTAACTCTTCGCCCGATAAGTTTTCGCTAAAAATAGAATATGGATTAAGAGTTTCAAACTCAATTAAAGTATCGTTGTTTTTATTAAATTCTTCTATGAGCGCGTACTTTTTATTTTCGTCAAGCGAAATGTAATTTTCGTTAACCGTACTGCCTATCGTACCGCCCGTAAATATTACTAATATTTTCATAATCATAATTCCTTTAAGTTTTTATTTGAATTATTAATTCCTTTTCAAAAATTATACCATTATTATATAACAACTGCAATACCATTTTTGTTTTTTATTTGACTTTTTTTGCTTACTAATATATACTTTTTAGGAAAGGAGATTTTTATGCAAGAAATTCAAAAGAAAGGTAATTGGTGGGCACTTCTTCCCATTGCCGTGTTTTTAGTAGTTTACATAGGCGTTAGCCTTATTTTTAACGACTTTTACGCTATGAGCGTAGTAGTGGCGTTTTTAATTGCTATACTCGTTGCGTGTTTACAAAACAAAAAGTTAAAGTTTGAAGATAAACTTTCCGTTATGGCTACCGGCTTTGCCGATAAAAACATCGTTACAATGATTTTAATTTTCTTATCGGCAGGTATTTTTGCAGGTACGCTTGGTAGAGAAGGCGCAACCGCCGTTGCAGACTTATTTTTAAGTTTTATCCCTGCAAAATATTCGGCGCTCGTACTCTTTATCGTTTCGTGTTTCGTTTCTACTGCTATGGGTACTTCTTGCGGTACTATTTCGGTTATTGCACCTATCGGTTTAGCCCTTGCTACCGTTACCGGCGGTTCGTTACCGCTTTTCGTTAGCGCTATTATAGGCGGTGCTATGTTCGGGGATAACTTATCGTTTATTTCGGATACGACTATTGCTGCAACTTCTACGCAAGGCTGTAAAATGAAAGACAAGTTTAAAAAAAACTTCTTTATTGCCCTTCCTGCAGCACTTTTAACTATCGTAATTTTACTTGTTTTTGCGCTTACTTCAGGAGCAACTAGCGACTACACGCCAAACGGCATTAACCTTTGGCTTTTAATTCCTTACGTTTTAGTACTCGTTGGCGGTATCGTAGGCATTAACGTTTTCGTTGTTTTACTTTCGGGTATCGTTACCGCTATTATTATTAAACTTGCGCTTGGCTCTACAATCTTAACGGTTGTAACTTCTATGGGCGCGGGCGCTAGCGGTATGTTTGAAGTAATTTTAGTTACTATGATGGTTTCTATGCTTTCGGCGCTTATGCGTGAATTC
>JAZURK010000128.1:0-10705 GCA_045606165.1 Christensenellaceae bacterium | reverse complement strand
GCAATAAAAATTGCAATTTTTGTAATGTTTTATTTTACGCTTTTTAACGCTTTATACAGTGGAAAAAACAAAGTTGTTACCGTTGCTAAAGAACAAATCATATGCGGAATCATAACGGTAAGCGACGCCATAAAGAAAGCTTTAGTAGCGTTTAACGAGTAGTTATATAAAAGCGGAGTTATTACGTCGCTTAAAAGAGTAAAGCACGCCGTTAAAACCACCGCCACCACGGTTAAAATGATATGAATTTTAATTGTATATTCCCCTTTTACCGCTTTTGAGATTAAACCTATTGCCAACGTGAAAAGATTGTAGTAAATAACGTACAAGATAAACACGTCTAAAAAGAACCCGAAAATTAAGTTCCTTAATAAGATAAACGCGTTAACCGCAATAAAGCCTTGTTTTAAACCGAATACGAATACAAAAGATAAAAGAAGTACCGTAACAAGTTCTATACCGGCAATCCCGCATAAAACTAATTGCACGCCTATAAGCATTGCCGTAAACACGGCGGGGATAATAATTTCTTTAACAGATTTCATAGTTTATTAAAATGATTGATAATACCAAATATATTTATAGCCGTCTTTTACGATTAATTTCTCCGCACCGTCTGTTGCAGAGCCGAAAGTTTCGCCGTTATATTCGGCAGTTCCCCACGCGCTATTAGATAGTTCGGTGTCGTTAGTATAAAGCATCCAACAACTTGAAAAATCCAAAGGGTTTGCAATTCCGTTGATTGACGTTATCATACCGCCCACGATTTCAAACTCAAGTTCGCCGTCGTCTTTTAAAGATTGCATATATTCAACTAAAGTAGTTGTTTCTTTAAGTTCCATTTGTTCGCTTGAAACGGTAATGATAATTTTTTTATCAGTTTCTTTAATAACGTGTGTTTCGTTATTACTGCAAGCAAGTGCGCTAAATAAAAAAATAACTGTTAAAAATGTGAGTAAAAGTTTCTTCATAGGTATAAACCCTCCTTAATAAAAAATTGCGTACCTTTGGCACGCAAAAAAATTACTTTTTCTTCATTGCCCAAGAAAATTACATAATCACTTCGACGGATAGGTAATCGGACTTTAACCGTAATGACTGTTGCGACGGAATTTCACCGCACTTCCCCTACTTTTTGTAATTGCAATGTCGCAATTACAGTTCGCATCGAATTATTAAGTTGAGTAAAGTATAACATTTGCTTTTATTTTAGTCAAGCATTTATTGACTTTACCATTTATTAGTGTTAAAATAATTTTATTATGAAAAAAGTAATGGTAATTGGGCTACACGAAGAATCTAACTCGTTTAACCCACAAATTGAACAGTATTCGCTTTTTGAAAACTTTGGCATTTACGATAAAGACCAAGTTGTGTGTGGCGACGGTAAATCGGGATACACGATAAGCGGTATGCTTACCGCCCTTAAAGAAAACGGAATTACCGCAGTTGGCGGACTTACGTTACGCGCGGATAGCGGTGGCCCGTTATCTCATAAAATCGTTGATAAATTCTTAAAAACTTTTGAAGAAGAATTTTTAAGTTACGGGGATATCGACGGGGTTTTAGCGTGTATGCACGGCGCGACGGTATCCGATACTTCGTTTGACGTTTGCGGTGATATTTTTGAAAAAATGCGCCGTATCGTAGGCGAAAAGGTTATAATTTCCGCATCGTTCGACCTTCACGCTAATATTACCGAAAAACTTATTTCTAACGTTGATTATATAACGGGTTACCAAACGTATCCGCACCTTGATATGTACGAAACGGGTTACCGCGCCGGACTTCGCATGGTGGAAAGGCTTAACGGCAATAAGTATTATACCGCTATGGCAAGTGTTCCGCAAATCGCGCCTGCGCACGCGTACACTACTCAAACGGGTGGTCTTAAAGTACTTATGGACTACGCTAAATCACTTGTAGATAACGGAACTATTATCGACTATAATATCTTTCAAGTGCAACCTTGGTTAGACGTACCCGAACTCTATTCAACAATCGTTATTTGCGCTAAAGATAAAGAAACGGCTATAAACGTTGCTAACGAACTTTCAATAAAGGAATTTGAACTTCGAAAAGAACTTTTAGGCGAAAGACTTTTAACGATTGACGAAGTTATCGATATCGCGCTTAAAAACGACACGGGTAAACCGGTAATTTTAGCAGACTCGTCCGACTCGCCTAACGCGGGCGCTAGTGGTGACAGCGCTACCGTTTTAGAAAAAGTTTTACCGTATAAAGATAGATTAAGGGTTGCTTTTTCGATAAACGATATCCCTGCCGTTGAAAAGGCGTTTGAAGTAGGCGTTGGCGGAACTTGTGAATTTACAATCGGCGGTACGATTGCACCTAAAATTTCTAATCCTATAAAAGTTACGGCTACCGTTAAAAGTTTACACGACGGCAAGTTTAATAAGTTTGGTCCGCAAGAAAAAGGCGTGGAAATCAATATGGGTAGAACCGCCGTACTTCAAGTAGGTAAAATTTATATTCAAGTATCATACCGAACCATACAAGGCGATATAGCATCGTATAGGTCGTTTGGTATAGAACCTATATTTTGCGATTTAGTAGTGGTTAAAGTTTGCACTTCGTTTAGGGCGGGATATAAAGATATCGCGTCGCATATGATTAACGCGGACACCCCTGGCGTTTCGGCGTGCAACGTGTTAACTCTACCTTACGAAAATATTAAAAAACCACTTTATCCGTTTACTGAAATTACCTTAAACGATATAAAACCCGCTAAAATTTATAGATAAACTAAAAGACTGCAAAATTGCAGTCTTTTTTTTACGGCTTTATTCTTGCCACTTTGCCCCAAGGCGGTGTTACGTTTTCATTAGTAATTATCCATAAAACAGGAATATTCATTGCTATTTTTTCTTCGGGATACGTGTCGTAACCGTCAGTTAAAATTATTATACTTGCAGGTAAATCCTCTTTCATATTTTCCCTAACGTATTCAAAAACCTTTTTAAAGTCAGTTCCACCGCGACCTTTAGGCTTAATATCGCTAAACGACTGTTCATCGCTAAAAGGAATAGGCGGTATAACGCTTGCCTCAAAAAAGCCAAGCAAGCCTTGAAGTTTGCCGTCGAATTGGTCGATAGCGCCCTTGATTTCCGAATAGGCTTGGGTAATCATATCTAACGACATAGAACCCGAAGTATCTATCATAAACAAGATATTTTTAACGATTACATCGGTATCGTTATAGTCGGGAAGATAAAAAGGACTGTCTTGATAGCGCTTATCGGGTGGCGAAAAGGAATAATCTACGACTTCTTCTTGAATAAAACTAGATAGAATTTCGCGCCAATCGAGTTGTGGCTCTTTTAATTTATTTATTATAATTTCGGCAAGTACGGGGACTTTGCCAACCCCTAAAGATTGCTTGCGGTTTTCCATTGCTTGTACGGCGTTTTTAACCCTTTGTTTCCACTCGCTTATCGCGTCTAAATCGGCTTGAGTAATATCGTCTTTATTTAAGTCTTTCCACTTATCGTGAACGTCCCAACCATAATTACTACACTTTTCTTTATCCCCTCCGTTGCCGTCGTTATTAACGGGCGTGCCTATTTTAATTTTTGACTTTCCTTTAGTTTTTCCCTTTAGCATTTCGTAAACTTCTTCGGCGGTGAAAAGGTGACCTTCCTTACCGTCGGGAGTTAAGTGCATACTAACGCCGTTGCTTTTTATGGTTATACTTGATTTATCGTAGTCGTTAGCCTTTAAAATATTAGAGTTTACTACGATATCGCAAGCAATATTGAACAGCATTGGGTCCCTATCCCCCGTTCTTAAACAATGCCCAAACGCCATATGCATTACTTCGTGCATTAAAACGAATTCAAGTTCGCTATCTAAAAGTTCATCCATAAACTTGGGGTCGAAATAAATTTTTTTGCCGTCGGTTGCCGCAGTCCCTACTTCGCTATCAAGCGCAAACTCGGCGTGCATTAAAAGCAAGCCGAAAAACCCGTTTGTTGAAAGTAGGTGCATACGGGCTAAAATTAAACGTTTTGAATATTCTTTGATTTTACTTTCTGGTAGCATTTAAAAATTGTCCTTTGCTTTGAAGCCAACGCGAAAATTCGGGTATACGAAGGAGTTTTTCTTTATAGCCTTTTTCAATCGCCATATAGTCTTTAAGTAGCATTACCGAAAAGTCAGGCGGTAATTTATTAGCGTAAACAATCGAGTTTGCTATTCTATCAAAATCCGTTTTATGCTCTCTTGCATAGGCGAGCATCGACGCGGTTAACGCGTAGACGGCGTCTAAAGAAGTAGGTATTTTACTCTCCCTGCCGTTAAAGATATTTTCAACGCTTGGCAAGTCTTTATAAACCTTGTTCCAAGCCCTAAATTCTACGGCTACACCCTCGCCAACGAGTCCTGCTATAAGATGGTAAACTTCATCTATATCATCGCTAACGGAGTTTAAAATATTGCTTACCATTTCCCACGAACGCGGTGTGGCGAAAGCCAAGTCGTCGTTAGAAGTATCAAAAGCCATAAGGTAGTTGCGCCTATAGGTTAAAAACCCTAATACTTTTTCATTAATTCCACTGCGAATCGCCCAATTCTTCCAAGCCGTAAAAGAACCTTCAACGTTGATATGTAAAAGCCTATTTGCAAGGGCTTTGGGCATTTTATAGGCTACGGATTTATCGGTTATTCTATTGCCCGCGCCGATTACGATGCAGTTGTTTGGAAGTTTATGCTCCCCAATTACCCTATCGAGCGTGATTTGATACGCCGACGCTTGTACCGATTGTGGCGCTGCGGAGATTTCATCTAAAAACAAGATATTAACTACCCCGTCACTATCATCCATTTGAAAAATTTGAGGTTTTAACCACACCGCAAGCGTTTTGTCGGCGTTTGCGGTTGGGATACCCCTTAAGTCTATTGGGTTAAACAAAAGTAATCTTACGTCGGTAACGACTACTTTTTTACCCGTAGCAAGTTCTATTTCTTTAGCAATTCCCCTTACGCCTTGCGACTTACCAACGCCCGGCGCGCCCCATAGCATTACCGAAGGAAAGTTCTTGATAGGCTTACCTTCGCTAATGATTTTAGAGTATGCGTTTGATAAAGTTTCAATAAGCGATTCTACGTTCATAGACGGAATATTGTTGTTTTTAATATCAGGCATTTTTCTTTACCCCCAATCGTTCATCGATGTTTTCAAGTTCTTTAGTGACTTGAAGAATTTTTTCATCGTAGTTTTCGTCTTTATTAAGTTCGTCGATAATGTTTTTGCGGTTGTTTAAAAGTTGCGCGTACGCGTTTTCTAGTTTAATAAGTTTTTCTTCTAAACCGTCTAGGCAGTTATCAATTCTTACCATAATACCTTTCTCGGCAAGGGCAATTTCAACGTAATGCCTACTAGTTCTTTGAAGATAAACAAATGGCTTTTCTATAAGCATATCTTTAGGAAGTACGATATCAAAACCCTTATAGTTAAGTAGCGTGGTTTCGCTATCTTTCATAACGTTATTATTAAGCGCGTCTAAAATAGTTTGTCTAAAAGAAATACGCTCTTCTTTAGCAATTTCAAACTCGTTTCTTTTATAAAATTCTGCGTCGGCTTTGCATTTAACAACGCGTTGCTTTGCCTCTTCGATTTTACTAGGAAGTTCCGATAACTCTTGCTTTAACGTCCATCTAGTTTCAACGTACTTGCGTTGAAGTGAATATAGCCTATTAAGTTCGTTTGCCGTTTCTACCCTTTTTTTGATAAGTGGATTACCTATTGCAAGGGCTTTTACTTCGGCGTAGTTTAAAACGGTGTCGCTAACGTCGGTACCGCTACGCTCTTTAATGGAGCCGGAAAGCAACGCGCAAATAAAGTTTTGCTTGCTTTCTAGTAACTGCCAAGAATAAGCATCGAAACTACCTTCGGTGATATACCTAAAGATTTTTACTTTTTTGTTTAAGTTGCCTTCGCGGATAATTCTACCTTCGCGCTGTACCATATCCGCAGGACGCCAAGGCACGTCTAGGTGGTGAATTGCCACTAGGCGCTTTTGTACGTTTACGCCAAGCCCTAACTTTTGGGTAGAACCGATAAGTATACGAAGGTCGCCTTGACTTACCCTTTTAAACAATTCGTTGCGCTTGGTATCGGTAGTAGCATCGTGAACGTATGCAATTTGCTCGGACGGAACCCCCATAAGCATTAACAAACGTTTAAGTTCATCGTAAACGTTAAAGCCTGCTTTTGGGGTAGAAGAATCGCAAAATACTAATTGCGAACATTTATTGCCGATAGTAGAAAAGTAAATATCCGCAACCTGTTCGGCGCAGTTTGCCACTTTAGAGTTATAAGTAAACGTAGCCCTGCTATCAACAAGCCTTAAGTCAAGCGCACCCTTTCTACCGTCGGTAGTGATTTTAAGCATATTGTCTTCTTGGCGGGATACCGTGCGACTTCTAACGGCATCAGCCCTTGCGGAAATAAGTTTAAGGTACTCTTCAAACTCTTGAGTTTTACCGATAAGCGAGTCTTTATAGCCGTCCGTTTCAGGCAATCCGTCGCTTAAGTCGGTAACGTGGAAGTCGGCAATAGACGAAAGTATCGTAGTTAGTTCGGGCAAGTTATGGAATTTAGAAAATCTTGTTGCTAGCCTATACTTGCTAGTGTCAACGTCCACTTCAAATTCTGTTTGTTTTTCAGCAAACATACCAATCCACGAGTCGAAACTTTGAAGGTCTAAAAGTTCTAATTCGCCGTACTGAAGGTAATATTGCATAACGAAAGCGTCTGTTATCGAGTTGGTAATCGGCGTACCCGTAGCAAATACTACGCCACCGCCGTTGTTTTGAATAAAACGCACTTTATCAAGCATTTCTTCGCACTTTTTACTGCCCACCGTAGCCAAGCCTAAAACGTTAGTCGCTTTGGTTTGAACTGATAAGTTTTTATAAGCGTGCGCCTCGTCAACGAAAAGTCTAGTAATATCAAGGTCGTCAAAAGTTATACCTAAATATTTGCCGTTAACGATTGAATCGGCAAGTTTTTGACGCTCTGTTTCAAGCCTTTTCTTCTCGGCTTTGATACCCGAAGTATTCTTTCTTGGAATCGTTGAAAGTTCCGCTAACTTTTCGTCCATTTCTTTAAGTTTTTTGTGGTAATAATCGTGAGATAACGGAATAAGGTCAAAACAACTTGACGCCATTATAATTCCGTCGTAATCGTTTACTTTAATATTAGCAAGCGCGAGTTGGCGTTTAGCGGGAGTAAAGTCTTTAGGCGCAATTACTAAAACTTTAGAGTTTGGATAAAGGTCTAAAAACATTTTCTTCCATTGTCCAACAAGGCTGTTAGGCACTACGTAAAGATTTTTGTTTGATAAACCCATACGCTTAAGTTCAACGCCCGACGCTATCATATCGTAGGTTTTACCAGAACCTACGTCGTGCGCTAAAAGAGTATTTTTAGAAAAAATAATTCTTGCAATGGCGTTTCTTTGGTGAGGGCGGAGTTCAATATCCTTATTCATATTAGGAAACTCTAAAAACCTACCGTCGTAACGCCTAGTCCTATAACTGCTGTACTTGGTTTCATAAATGGCTAAAAGTCGTTCTTTGCGCTTGTCGTCTTTCCAAATCCACTTTTGAAACTCGTCGATGAGTTTTTTTTGCTTTTCCATAGCGGAAAGGGTTTCTTCGTGGTTAACAACCCGCCTTTTACCCGACTTGTTGGTAGCGCAACTAACTTCTTCAGTAACGGAAACGTTACGCATATTTAAAGTCTTTTCTAAAATGTATAAAGCGGGCATTTTTCTCGTGCCGTAGGTGGTGTAAACCCTGGCGTTATTATAATACCTAGCCTTTTCAGGGATATCCCAAGTACCCGTCATTTCATCGTGGCGGACTTTGTAGTTTTGATTGTTAGAACAGTATGAAGTGCCAAAAAGATAGTCGATAAAATCGTCGATTACGTCGGTAGGTACCCAAGGCGAACCTAAAGTTACGAAGATGTCTTCGCTTGCTATTCTAGGCGATAAAATTTCTTCAAGCGCCTTTACGTTTTCACTGAAAAAACCGCAATAGTGCTTGTTAGCCCACTTTGCTTCGTGCCACTTTTTTAAAAGATTGCCCGACAAATACTCGTCAGCCGTTTCCCAACCTTTGTAAAAGCACTCCCCCCAAGTACTAGGGTTTTGAAATATAGAGCCTTTAAGCGAAGTTATAACTTCTTTAAAAGTTTTACCTGTAATTTCGGAAATGTATTCGATATCAACCTTACCTAAAACGTTAAGGCATTTAACAAGACCGTCGCTGACGTTTTCTACTTTAATATCTTTAGCCCTTATATCGCTTGAAAATATATTTTCATAATCAAGCGGTAAATCCATACTAGTAATACTCGCTACGCGTTCTTTTTCTTTTTGTTTTTCAATACGTCTATTTTCTTGTTCTTTTTTTCGCTTTTCTTCTTGTTCTTGCCTTTGAAGTTTTGTATGAGCCCTTGAAAGTTCGCCAATAGCCGAAAGCACGTCTTTTGCGGAAATGTTCTTTTTGGAACTTAAATCTTTCAAATATTCTTCGATAGAAATTTGATGGTCTTTTGAAAAAGCAAGCATATTTCACCCCCATAGTTGAATTAAGCCCTTTACTGATTAAAGGACTTTAAATTATATATCTTATTGTTAAAAATGTTTTTTAGATGATAAAACTCATCTTTTTACAGTAAGACGAGTT
This sequence comes from Christensenellaceae bacterium, assembly GCA_045606165.1. Taxonomy (GTDB): domain Bacteria; phylum Bacillota; class Clostridia; order Christensenellales; family Borkfalkiaceae; genus HGM11412. The sequence continues at coordinate 1,987 of JAZURK010000128.1, read as the reverse complement.
TAGCATAGTTTTCGTAGCATTTTTGGTATATTGATTACTATACGCTACGAATTTTAAATATTTTATAACGGCGTGAAACCGAACTTCAACCGCCAAAAGTTTTTTACCTTGATATAAAAAATTGTTTTTAAATCTTCCTACTTTTTAGTTAACCATAAACCTAAACCATAACGGATAACTTATAAAATAACGGAAATCTTTAACAATAAACGATAACGCACGGATACTCCTAAATTATATGCGCTCGCATAAGTAAAACGGCTTTTATCAAAGATAAAGCCTTATATTAAACAAGGTACGGAATAATATTATAAATCAATATCAATACTTTCAACCGCATTGACTGCGTCAAGCGCGGTTTGGGCTTTTGCTAAAAGTTCGCTAGTTTTAACGAATTCGGCTTTTGCTATTTTTACGTCGTAGTTAGTGTAGCGGTAATCAATTACTACGCTTTGTCTTCCGTACGAGTCCGATTCGCGTTGCTTTGGAAGTTTATTCGACATACTTAAAAGTTTAGCCTTTCTTTTTGTGAGTTGCGGAATATAAACTAACATACTGTCTACCGTCATATTAAATTCAGGAATAACGGTATTTACGTTAAAGATATTTAACGCGTGTTTGATTTTTCTAATTTTTTCTTCTAACGCATCAAGCGTTTCTTGAACTTTTAAAAAGTCGTATTCAGGGCGAACGTCGTCTGCCGTTTCGCCAACGGATAATAAAAATTCTTTGGATTTTTCTTCGTTGTATCTAATTTGGTCGTATTCTTCTTGTAATTGTTTTAATACTTTGCCGAGTTGTGCTGACGTGTATTTCATAAAAATTTCACCTTCCTATATTTTTTTTGTTTAGTATAACTCTTTATATATGACAACCTACGTCATAATTAAAAAATATTTTCATATTTTACGTTGGAATAAAGTAGAGCAATAACGTGCCCTTTCATTATAGAATACTTGCCGTTTTCAAAAAAATATTCTAAAATCTTTTCCCCTTTTTCGCCGTATTTTTCGTTTAGAATTTTCGTTACTTCGCCAAAACTACACCTTTTGCGCTTGCATAGTTCACGCCTTAAAAAATCGGCTTCTAATAAAGAAACACCGCAAATTTTAGTAAAAAACTCAATGACTTGTTCTTGAAAATAAATAACGTTTTCGGTATGTTTTAAAATTTCGGTAATTTCTAAAATTTCAGTAAACGGGAAAGGCTCGCGCTCGATAAAACCGAATAATTCTTTGCATTTTAAGTAAATTTCTTCTTCGGTAAAGTCTTTTTCTAAACTGTCGCAAGAGTGATACTCAATAATAGAAAAACTATAATAAGATAAACCGTAAAGTTCCGACCTTTTTAAGTAGGATATATTTTCTTTATAAGTTTCTTCGTTGAGTTTAGCGTTTATTATCGTTTCTTTAACGATATCGCTATCAGTTAAATCTTTTTGCGAAATAAAATATGTTGCCTTATTATCCACCCCTTTAATAAAATGATTTTCGCCGTAAAGCATATAAAGTCTATTTAAAATCTTACCAACGTTTCCTTCTTTCACGTAAAAACAGTATTCGGGCAAAAGATATCTATGTTCGTTAAAAAATCGTTCTCGTGGGAGATTGTATTTTACAGGATTAACGTCAGTTAAGCCCAATAGATAATGGATATATAAGTAATTTTCGTGAAGTATAATTTTACAGTCTTCCCTCACGCTTTTAACTGCGTCAAGCGCGAAAAGTATAACCTTTGCTATACCTGATTTTTTAATAAACTCAAGTTCTTCGTTAAGTCTAACACGCTCTTTACTTGATACGTCAAACGCATCCGCCCTTGTTTTAGCAAGATAGGAAAGTTCTTCATCGGCGTCTTTGCCGAAATACGGCACGTTTTCTAGTTGTTTTTTAAGTCTTTCTATCATAATAAAACCCCTTTTGATTTTGAATTATATGTTCATTACAATAATACAAAACTAAAGGGGCTAAATTTGGTATATTAAGTT
>JAZURK010000127.1:0-2562 GCA_045606165.1 Christensenellaceae bacterium | reverse complement strand
TTAAAGAAATAGATAAAATGAAAGGTTTAGGCGTTAATTTAATTGGCGAATTAGTGCCTTATATGAATAATTACGGCATGGACAACGACGGGCTTGACGAAATTTTAGATTACGCTGAAAATAAAGATATGGTTTTAAGTTTCCACACAATGAGTAACGAAAGCATGGATAAAATGGTAGCAAACCATAAAAACCTTAAAATCGTGCTTGCCCACCCTGGTGAAAAGGAGGACGTTTTAAGACATATAGACCGCATGAAACAAAACGAAAACTGTTATCTTGACATTTCAGGCACGGGAATTTTGCGCTACGGTATGCTTGCGCGACTCGTTAAGGAAGTTGGGGCGGAAAGAATTTTATTCGGTAGCGATTACCCTACTTGTAGCCCTATCCCTTACCTTTACGCGATAACGGAAGACGAACACCTTACCGATAATGAAAAAGCCTTGATTTTATCGGGCAACGCGAAAAGATTACTTAATATTTAACCAATCAAAAAGCCTTGCGGTTGCAAGGCTTTTTATATTATATTTTTAAAGGTTTTACCTTTCTACCTACTATTGCGGTAGACATATTATTTATATCAAAGTCAAACGCTCTTTCTTCAATTTCTTCCTTTTTAATTGAATCAATAAAAGACAATCTTTCGTTAAAGTCGTAAAGTTTACCCGTCATAAGATAATACTTACTAAAAAGTTGTACTTTGCTAGACGGTTTTTCCATTACGAATACAGACGAAGATTTTAATTGGTTTTTAATTTTTTCAAATTCGTCGTTAGAAATTCCTTGTTTTTTAAAGTCTTCTAAAACTTCTAAAACACCGTTAAACGCATCGTCAATCCTATCGCTATTTACACCCGCATAAATATTTACAGTGCCCGTATCTTTATATCTTGACGAATACGAATAAACGGAATACGCCAAGCCTAATTCTTCCCTAATCTTTCTAAACAATCTACTTGACATACCACCGCCAAGCACACCCACAGCCATTTCGCTTTTTATCCTATCGTTATCAACGTAAGAAAGCGACGGAAAAGCTAAACAAAAATGCACTTGCTCTACGTCCTTACACTTGTGTAAAAACTGCTTTTTGTTTTCTATATTATGCTTTGGCGCTTGGGCTTTTTTACCCTCTTTAATTATAGGTAAAATGTACTTTTCAACGAGTTTTTCCGCTTGTTCAAACGTTACATTACCAGCAAAAATAACAACCACGTTTTCGGTAACGTAATTTTCGTTTAAATAATCTAAAACGTCATTTTTCGTAAAAGAAGAAACGTTTTTAGCAGTACCCAAAATAGTTCTACCGTAACCGTCGTTACCATAGTAGGCTTTATTGATTAAATCAAAACACACGTCGTCGGGGGTATCTTCACTCATATTAATTTCTTCTATTATAACGTTTTTTTCTTTTTCCGCCTCTTCATCGAGATATATTGAAGAAAAAGTAGCCTCACTCATAATAGAAAAAGTTTTTTCTAAATTTTCAGCAATGGTTTGCGCGTAAAAACAAGTCGTTTCAACACCCGTATAAGCGTTGAAATTAGCACCCGCCTTTTCCATAAGATTTGAAATATCATAGGAAGTATAGTTTTTAGTTCCTTTGAAATTCATATGTTCTATATAGTGCGAAATACCATTATTTTTATCGTTTTCGTTAATACAACCCGTGCCAATCATAATGCCAAAAGATGCCGAATACGCACCGCCTTCGCTTACGATTAACGTTAAGTTGTTTGAGTATTTTTTTATTTTATCCATATCTTTTGAAACTCCGTATACCCTATAGTCCACAACACTCGGTAACGGTTACGCATTTTAAACCTTTAGAAGTGATTACGGATATAATTTCGCTTAATACTTCTACCGTATGAGTTTTAGGGTGCATTAAAATTAAATCCCCCGCCGTTACGCTTTCAGTTGCCCTTTTTAGTATCAAATTTTTATCGTTATCGCGCCAATCAATAGTGTCTTTAGACCACATTATAGTTTGATAACCTAAACTTTCCGCCACCTTTAACGTAGTTTTGGAAAAACTGCCCGACGGCGGAGCAAATAAATTCATTTTATAACCGATAAGCGCGGTTACAATTCTATCGTTGTCTTCTATCTCTTTTTTATTGGCTTGCTCGGATAATTTTTTATGGTCTTTATGAAAATACCCGTGATTGCCAAGTTCGTTGCCGTTATTGATTATAATTTCTAATAATTCTTTGTTATCATCGGCAAAGCAACCGCCAACGAAAAAAGTTGCAGTTACGCCTTCTTCTTTTAATATATCAACGATTTTTTTAACGTTTTCGGGATTTTCGTAAACGTTGAACATTAAAGCAACTTGACTTCCTGCCCTAGAACCGTTGTATATAGGTTGATAAGATTTTTCGCTATATACAGAAATAGCCTTGCTTGGTAAAAAAGCAACGGTAAAAACCGAAAGAATTATCAACCCTAAAATAATATCTACAATTTTTTTATTTTTATAATTACGCAACTTAAAACCCCCGAATATATTTAAATATATTCAAGGGACTTTCAAATAATTACTTAACTTTTATACCA
>JAZURK010000126.1:0-2190 GCA_045606165.1 Christensenellaceae bacterium | reverse complement strand
CGAACTTGGCGATTTTGCAGTTAGCAATAACGTATATCCATGGAACGACGCATGCGCGATAGGGTTTAGTTCTCTAAGCAGTAGCTTTTATGATTTTGCTGCAGACGGATACAGTTTGTTAGATGATTTCCCCATATATTTATTTGAAGCAGACCCTATTGAATACAGTGAAGACGGTTTGCCTGTTATCACAGATTCAGATTTAGCTGAAGTATATGAGTTTGAAAATGATGAAGAAATTGGCGCATTAGCGGCAATATCAGGTTTATTAAATTAACGAGGTAAGAATAATGAAAAGGAAGAGGATTGTTTATTTAAGTTTAGTAATAGTGTTAATTTGCGCGTTAACGGCGGGTATAACGGTATTGTTAACTCAAAATAAGCAATTGCAAACTCCGCAAAACCTACTGGTAGAAAAAAGGATATTAACTTGGGATAAGGTAGAAAACGCAAGCGGCTACGTAATAAGCATACGAGGTAAAGAGTACGAAACTAGCGAATGCCGATTCGAGTTATACTTTTTAAGTGAGAGCAGCACGTATAAGGTAGAAGTAATGGCGCTTGGCGATTGGAAGCGGTATACCGATTCTAATTGGGCAAGCACGTTAATAACGTTAGAAGCGCCTGTGGCGCACGGATACGACCAATTAGGATATGAATACACGTTGTTAGAGGATAAAACGGGCTACGAGGTTTCGCGCGGGAACGCCAATTTACAAGGCGAAATAACAATACCCGATTATTTTGGTGATTACCCCGTAAAACGCATTGCAGAATATGCGTTTACTTTAGAAAACTATCAAAAAAACTGTTTTACCGAGGGCAATTGTAATATAGTAACAACGGGAATAAACCTACCAAAGCATTTAGAAAGTATAGGTAAAAGTTCAATGGCGTATATGGTACGGCTAGAAAAAATAGTTATACCCGATACCGTTAAAGAAATAGGCGGAAGCGCTTTTTATGGCAACACGCATATGCGAAGCGTGGTTTTACCAAAAGGTTTAAAAGAAATACCTCCTACTTGCTTTCAAGAAACGGCGTTAAGCTCAATAACGTTACCCGAAACGCTTGAGATTATAGGGCACGATGCATTTCGTTGTACAACGAGAGATTTTGGTAGTCACGTATGGCATATAAATTCTGAATTATCTAGCGTTGTAATACCCGAATCGGTAACGAGTATAGGAAATTTTGCCTTTCAGGGAAGAGAAAACCTGCAATCAATAACGTTCTTATCAACAAAAAATATAACTACGTTTGGATACTGGGTTTTTGACGATACGCTATGGTACAAGCAGCAGCCAGACGGACCAATTTATTTTGGTAACCTGCTATACAAATACAAAGGAGAAATGCCCGAAAACTACGAGTTAATAGTGCCCTCAACCGTAAAAGGTATAGTAGGTGGAGCATTTTATAGCGAAACAAACGGCAATCTTAAAAAAGTAGTTTTACCCAAGGGATTAAAATTGATGGGTGAAATGATTTTTGAACAATGCGAATCTCTTAGCGAGGTTATATTGCCCGAAGACTTAGAGGTTATTCCAAAAGGTACTTTTGCACAAACACCTAGCTTAAAAAGCATAGAGTTACCAGAGAGCATATTAACTATTGAAAGGGCTGCATTTAGTTCTTCCGGATTAACGAGCATTCGTATTCCTTCGGGTATAAAAATAGTTGACGGTTTTCTGGGGTGTACTGAATTAAGAGAGGTTGAACTACCTAATACCGCTGAAATTATTGCTGAAGATGCATTTGCAAGATGTTCAAGCTTAAAAAGCATTACTTTACCCTCAAGCTTAAAAGAAATAGGGAGGAGCGCCTTTTCTGGAAGCGGGCTAACAAGCATAGAAATACCCGATAGCGTAACAATGATATACAAGTTGGCATTTAATCAATGCCGAAACCTTGAAGAAATAACGATACCGGTAACAGTTGCAAAATTTATAGAAGGTAGTTTCTTTTGCCTAGAAACGCCAATAAAAACGATTAACTTTAAGGGCACTAAAGAGCAATGGGAGCAAAATATTCCAGAAGATTTTGTTTTACCCGATGGCGTAACGCTTAACTTTTTAGCATAGTATATGCAACAATTTATAGTTGGTTTTTAGGATAATAAAATTAAAAAAAGTGGGGTTAACGGTGTTATAGCCCCACTTTTTTTTGTTTGTTATATCGCTAAATAAA
>JAZURK010000125.1:0-8907 GCA_045606165.1 Christensenellaceae bacterium | reverse complement strand
TAAAGTTTTGAAAAGTTTAAATACTTCTACTAGCGGGTTAAACGATGGTTTAGTTAGTATCTCGGCAAAAAAATACGGCAAAAACACATTAACAAAAACCAAGGGTAAAAGTTTATTTAAGCGCATTTTAGACGCTTTGTTTGAGCCGATGATAGTAATTTTACTTATTGCCGTTATGATAACTTTAGGGGTAAATATCGGTAAATCAATAAAGGGCGGAAACGGCGATTTTTACGAGTGTATAGGTATAGCGATTTCAATAATTATTAGCGTCGCTTTAACTGTAATTACCGAAGGTAAATCACAAAAAGCCTTTGAACTTTTAAATAAAGTATCTTCAAGCGCGTTAGTAAAAGTTAGGCGTAACGGCAAACTAATTTTATTACCGCAAACTCAAGTAGTGGTAGGGGATATTATCGTTATTGAAAGCGGAGATAAAATCGTTGCCGACGGCAGACTTATCAAGTCTAAAAATTTAGAAGTAGACGAGTCTATGCTAACGGGCGAATCCTTGCCCGTAAAAAAGGATTTTTCTATAATTTTACCCGAAAACACTGCTATTGCCGATAGAATTAACTGTGTATATTCTGGTACGTTCGTAACGGCGGGAGAAGGCGAAATGGTCGTTACTGCTGTTGGCGATAATGCGGAAATAGGTGTAATTTCTACCGAACTTCAAGCAAAAAACGCTATATCCGCGCCGCTGCAAGAAAAGTTAGACGCGCTTGGTAAAACGATTGCTTGGTTTGGTGGCGTGGCGTCGGCGTTCGTGTTTATTTTAACGGTTACTAGGCTTTTCGTAACGAACAACGTTAGTTTTGATTCCTTGCAAGACGCCTTTTTAAATTCTATCGTATTGATAGTGGCGTCCGTGCCCGAAGGTTTGCCTACAACGGTAGCAATAGCGCTATCGTTAAACGTTGTAAAACTTTATAAATCTAACGCGCTTATTAAAAAGTTGGTCGCAACCGAAACTGTAGGGTGCGTAAGCGTAATTTGTTCGGATAAAACGGGCACTTTAACGGAAAATAAAATGCGCGTTTTAAAAGTGTTTTACGGGGATAGATTTTTTGAAACTAAAAATTTTAATAATCCATATTTAGCAATTAATATGGCGCTAAATTCTACTGCCGAAATTGATGGAGATAAGCGTATCGGTATGCCTACCGAAACTTGCTTACTTGAATTTTTAAACGAAAATGCAAAGTTTAATTATCTAGCAATGCGCGATAAGTATCGTATAGTAAACCGCAATCCGTTTTCATCGGAAACAAAATTCATGTCAACTGTTGTGTCCACCGCTAACGGCGAAGTAGAGTATTTTAAAGGCGCGCCCGAAGTGATTTTAGAGTTTTGCGAACTCTCTTTTAATGAAAAATCTACGATTGTTAACCGCGCTATTAAAGAACAAGAACTTGCTAGGCGTGTACTTGCGTTCTGTCATAAAGAAAACGGCAAAACTAATTTTGACGGTTTTGCAGTTATTGCTGATAGCGTTAGAAAGGACGTTTACGCGTCGATAAACGAGTGTAAGCGTGCGGGAATTTCAGTAAAGATGTTAACGGGCGACAACTTTTTAACTGCTTACGCTATTGCTAGCGAACTTGATTTAGTAGACAATAAAAATCAAGTGGTAAACGCTTTTGATATCGACAGTTTGCCCGACCAAAAACTAAAGTTAATGTTGCCGGATATTAAAGTGGTTGCTAGAAGTACGCCAAAAACTAAACTTCGCATAGTAAAACTACTTAAAGAAATGGGCGAAGTGGTTGCTGTTACCGGCGATGGTATTAACGATGCGCCCGCTATCAAACACGCGGATATAGGAATTGCAATGGGCGGTGGCTCGGAAATAACTAAAGAGGCGAGTGATATTATCTTGCTTGACGATAGTTTTTCTACTATAATAAAAGCCATTTCGTTTGGTAGAAATATCTTTCAAAATTTTAGGCGGTTTATAACCTTTCAACTTTCGGTTAACGTTACTGCCGTTACTTTTATAATAATTTCGCTAATTTTAGGGCTTGACAATCCGTTTACGACATTGCAACTACTTTGGATTAACATTATTATGGACGGACCGCCAGCTTTAACGCTTGGGCTTGAAAAAGGTGACGGCGAACTTATGAATAACAAACCGACTCGCCGTAGCGACGGATTAGTTAGTAAAAAGATGTTCGTAAGGATAACGTTAAATTCTATATTTATGTGCGCGATACTAATAGTGCAGTATAAATATAATTTTATCGGTTGTGCGCAAGAACAGTTAAGCACGGTAATGTTTAGTTTGTTTATTATTTTTCAATTATTTAACGCGTTTAACTGTCGTGAACTTGGTGCAAAAAGTGCAGTAAAAAATTTAAGTAGAAACAAACCTATGCTTATAGTGTTTATAATTACGTTTGCTATGCAAATTTTAATTTGCGAGTGTTTTAGCGTTTTATTTAACACCGTTTCGTTAGGGGCTTTAATTTGGCTTAAAACTATTTTAACCGCGCTATCAGTCGTTATTGTATCGGAAATTTACAAGTTTATTTACAAGTTAATAACTAAACGGCAAATTTCTTTAAAAAAATTAGTTAAATCTTTTAATTAAAAATTTTTAAATAGCATAGACTTAAATTATGAATGAAATTATTATAACGGAAAGTTCTTTAAAATGTAGTAATATTGTCTATATATCTCAAGCGTTAAGTGTGGTGGTAAACGGCTTTCACGGACGCGCGGAACTAAAAAAAGGCAAAAACAGGTGCGAGTACAGGTTGATAGTTCCAAAAGAATATCACGAACTAATGCGCGCCGAAATTGAAGATAAAATTGCCGACGTTATTGCCGTTAATTATAAATACGTTTTCTTTAAAAAGAATATAAAAACTTCCGGATTATCGCCAAGCGAATACGAACTTTTGCTTACCGCTTTAATTTCCGCCGATATCGACGAAGATAAAAGGTATATCGTTAAAAAACTTAAAAGTTTTAGCGAATATTCTATCGACGGCATTTTTAACTTTCGTATGAAACCGCTTAAGGAAAAATGGAAAGAAATACTATTATATATTCCCTCCGTTTTTCCGCTTGGCGGGCTAAAGGATTTTATAACTTATTTAATAAAGGATAAGATAGGTAAAAAGGTTTATTTTGAAAACGGTAACGTTTACGACAAACGCTTTAATTTGCTTAACCGTAAAAATTTGCTAGGAGAAAACAGTTTAGAGTACGGCGCGATTAAAGAAATTTTGCTTTCGGGCGCAGGCGAGATAGAACTTGGTTCTAAACTCAACGAAAAAGAAGAAAAGTATTTAAGGGAGTTTTACGGCGAACGAGTTATTTTTCAGAAAGGGTATTTTAATTAGTCAAAATGAGTTGACAAACGTTCCTATTAGATATATAATTAAAGAAATCTAAATAGGAATTGTTTGGGACAAGTAGCGTATATAAAACGTTTTTAGAGAGTTTACCCTTGGCTGAAAGGTAATAACGTGGTATATACAGTCGAAACCACCCTTATTTATCCAAAGTTTATGCAAACTAAAAATGCTTAAAGTGGTCAATTAATTATTTTTGACAATTAAGGTGGAACCGCGGTCAATACCGTCCTTAAACTATGCAAATAGTTTAGGGATTTTTTATTTGTTAATTACTACGGAATTAAAGGAGTTATTATGAAAATTTTATTACCTAACGACAATTTTATTGAAGTTAACGAGAATTCAACGGTTATCGAAACTGCTTTTGCGTTAAGCGAAGGTTTAGCAAGAAACGCCGTTGCGGGCGAAGTTAACGGCGAACTCGTCGATTTATCACACGTTTTAAAAGACGGCGATTTCGTTAAGTTTATTACACTTAAGGATGAGGAAGGCTTAAAAATTTACCGTCATACTTGTTCGCACGTATTAGCGCAAGCAATCAAAACTATTTTCCCAACTTGTTCTTTAGCAATCGGACCTGTTGTTGAAAACGGTTTCTATTACGATATTGACTTCAAAACGCCTATCACTATGGAAGATTTTGGTAAAATCGAAGACGAAATGAAAAAAATCATTAAAAGTGATTTACCTATCGAAAGGCAAGAACTTCCTAGGGCTGAAGCCATTAAACTTATGAAACGCTTTAAAGAACCTTATAAAGTTCAACTTATTGAAGATTTACCTGAAGATTCGGTTATTTCTTTCTATAAACAAGGTGCGTTCATTGATTTATGTAGAGGCCCGCACCTTCCTTCAACGGGTAAGATTAAAGCGTTTAAGTTAATGTCGCTTACAGGCGCTTATTGGCGTGGCGATAGCAAAAATAAAATGCTTACTAGAATTTACGGTACTGCTTTTGAAAAGAAAAGTATGCTTGACGAATATATTGAAAAACTTGAACAAGCAAAACTCCGCGACCATAATAAAATCGGTAGGGAACTCGGTTACTTTACAACCGTTGATACGCTTGGTCAAGGTCTTCCCGTGCTTTTAGAAAAAGGCTCTAAAACTATCCAAGTGTTACAACGTTTCGTTGAGGATTACGAACAAAAGAAAGGTTATATCTTAACAAAAACTCCTTTAATGGCTAAAAGTGACTTCTATAAGATTTCAGGTCACTGGGACCACTACAAAGAAGGTATGTTCATTATCGGTGACGAAGATAAAGGCGAATGTTTTGCTCTTCGTCCTATGACTTGTCCTTTCCAATTCCAAGTATATCTTAATAAACCTAGAAGTTACCGTGATTTACCTATGAGATTTAACGAAACTTCTACGCTTTTTAGAAACGAAGATAGCGGTGAAATGCACGGTCTTATTAGGGTAAGGCAATTTACTATTTCTGAAGGTCACCTTGCTTGTACGCCAAATCAACTTGAACAAGAATTTAAAGGTTGCGTTGACATTATGCTTTATATGATGAAAGCGCTTGGTCTTGATAAAGATATTTCTTATCGTTTTAGTAAATGGGATAAAAACAACAAGGCTAAATATATCGGTAGCGAAGAAGAATGGGAAAACGTACAAAACGTAATGCGTAATATTTTAGATAACCTTGGCATCGATTACACCGAGGCTGACGGCGAAGCGGCTTTCTACGGCCCTAAACTTGACGTTCAAATTAAAAACGTATTCGGTAAAGAAGATACGCTCGTTACTATTCAAGTTGACTTCCAACTTGCTAAACGTTTCGAAATGCTTTACACGGATAGTGACGGCGAAAAGAAATATCCTTACGTTATCCACAGAACAAGCCTTGGTTGCTATGAAAGAACGCTTGCTCTTATATTAGAAAAATACGCGGGCGCACTTCCGCTTTGGATTGCTCCTTTCCAAGTATCTATCTTAAGCGTAAACGACAGATGTGAAGATTACTGCCGTGAACTTTGGTCAAGGCTTTTAGAAGAAGGTATTAGACCTAATTTAGACCTTCGTTCTGAAAAAATCGGTAAAAAGATTAGAGAGGCTCAACTTGACAAAGTACCTTATATGCTTATTATCGGAGACAAGGAAGTTGAAGAGGGTAATAGCGTAGGCGTTAGGGATAGAAAACTTGGCGATTTAGGTTCTATGAGTATCGACGACTTTATCGCAAGGGTAAAACGTGAAGTCAAGGAACTTAAATTAGATTAATTTTGCAAAAATCAATAAAAAACCACTTAATTTTGTTTGACAACTATATAAAATAGTGCTAAAATATCTACGACAAGCAGAAGTTAACCCTTCTCGCCAGCAACAAACGGGTTCGCGTGGCTGATATTGCATTATGGTACGGATATCGTACTTTTTGTGACGGGTTACTTTTGTAACCCGTCAATTTTTTTATAGGAAGGTATACGACCATTAAAGAAGCTCACCAATTAAACGAAGAGATTAGAGACAGCGAAGTTAGGCTTATCGGCGCTAACGGCGAACAATTAGGTATTATGAGTAGTCAAGAAGCGTTACGTATCGCTTACGACGAAGACCTTGACCTTGTTAAAATCTCGCCAAATGCAAATCCACCTGTATGTAAGATTATGGATTACGGCAAGTTTAAGTACGAACAACTCAAAAAATCAAAAGAAGCCAAAAAGAACCAAAAGGTTGTTGAATTAAAAGAAATTTGGCTTTCAATGACTATTGACGTTGGCGACCTTAACGTAAAAGCAAAACAAGCAATTAAATTTCTTCAAGACGGTAACAAAATTAAAGTTTCCATAAGAATGCGCGGTAGGCAAAACGCTCACTCCGATTTAGGTGTTGACGTTATGCAAAGATTTTTCCAACTCGTTGAAACAAACGCCGTAATGGAAAAGAAACCTTTACAAGAAGGTAGAAGTATTCTTATGATTTTAGCCCCAAAGGCTTAACTTACAAGTAAAATAATTTAGGAGGACATTTATATGCCAAAAATGAAATCGCACAGCGGTGCTAAAAAGCGTTTCGAACTTACCGCTACAGGCAAAGTAAAAAGAGGTCACCAAGGTAAAAGCCACATTTTATCTAAAAAGACTACAAAGAGAAAAAGAAAACTTAGAACTACAACTTACGTTGCTAAAGTACAACAAAAAACTGTTGTTAAATCATTAATTCCTTACAAGGGTTAATATAGGAGGGTATTATGCGTATTAAAAGAGGTGTTAACGCTGTTAAAAAGCGTAGAAAAATAATGAAACTTGCTAAAGGTTACTATGGCGCTAAAAGCAAACTTTACAGAGTTGCTCGTGAAGCCGTAATGAAATCTTTAGGTTATGCTTTCGTAGGTAGAAAACAAAGAAAAAGACAATTCCGTCAACTTTGGATTGCAAGAATTTCAGCTGCTTGTAAATTAAACGGTTTATCATACAGCAAATTCATGTATGGTCTTAAACTCGCTAATATCAACCTTAATAGAAAAGTTCTTGCTGATATGGCAGTTAACGATGCTACAGGTTTTACCGCTTTAGTTGAAGCAAGTAAAGCACAACTTTCTAAATAATTATTGACTGTATAGTCGTAGGCAAGTCGAATTTTATTCACTATAAATATCGCTTGCCTTACTTTTTTTTATGGTATATTCATCAAAACAAAATCCGCTTATTAAGGAAATCGCATCTTTAAAGGATAAAAAACACCGTAATGCTTTAGGTTTATATATAGCAGAAGGCGTAAAAATGGTTAACGAAGCCATTGAAAACGGTATTGAAATTAAATACGTTGTTACTACCGAAACCGCGTTACAACTTATTAAACCAACAAGTGTTGAAACGTTAGTCGTTACCGATAGTATTTTAGAGTATTTGTCCGAAGAAATGACGCCACAAGGCGCGTTAGCGGTAATCAAAATTCCAAACCAAAAAGATAAAAAACCAAACGGCAACGCGATTATTTTAGACGGCGTTTCAAATCCAGGCAACGTTGGTACTATTATTCGTACCGCAAACGCTTTTGGGTATAAGGATATTTACCTTATTAACTGCGCCGACGCTTATTCGGGCAAAACGGTTAGGTCTAGCATGAGTGGTATTTACTTTGTAAACTTGTATAAGACTACTTATAGTGAGATAAAAAGCGTTTTAAACGGATATAAAATTATAGTTGCTGATATGTCGGGTGAAAGTCTTGACGAGTTTAAGGTAGACGGAAACTTTGCAATAGTCGTTGGTAACGAAGGTAACGGCATTAGTAAAGAAATGTTCGAAATGGCGGATAAAGTTGTTAAAATTCCAATGGACGAGCACGCTGAAAGTTTAAACGTAGCGGTAGCATCGTCGATAATGATGTATAAATTAAGATAAATTTAAGGAGAATTATTATGTCAGGACATAGTAAATGGGCTAACATTAAAAATAAAAAAGCAAAAACCGACGCTGCTAAAGGTAAAATCTTTACAAAGTTAGGTAGGGAACTTGCAGTTGCTGCTAAAGCGGGTGCAGACCCATCAACTAACAGTAAACTTGCCGACGTTATTGCTAAAGCAAAAGCGGCAAATATGCCTAACGACAATATTACTAGAAGTATCAAAAAAGCGGCAGGCGAACTTGGCAACGTAAACTACGAAACTAAAATTTACGAAGGCTACGGTATCGGCGGTAGCGCGGTTATCGTAAAAACGCTTACTGACAACGTAAATAGAACGGTTGGCGACGTAAGACACATTTTCGATAAATACGGCGGAAATATGGGTACTACGGGCTCGGTTTCGTATATGTTTGAAAACAAGGGCGTGTTAATTATCGAACGTACTTTATCTCTTGATGAAGACACTGTTATGGAAATGGCGCTTGATGCTGGTGCTGACGACGTTATCGTTGAAGAAGATATCTACGAAATTAGAACTGCACCAAACGATTTCTCTGCGGTAAGAAAATACTTTGAAGAAAAAGAAATCGTATTTGAAGAAGCCGACGTATTAATGGTGCCTAACGATAAGGTTGAATTAAATGCAGACCAAATGGTTTCATTTATGAAAATGCTTGACGCGTTCGACGATAACGACGACGTTCAAGACGTATACCACAACGTTATTTTACCTGATGACGAAGACGAAGAATAACAATTTAAAAAGTAGCGTAAAGTACGCTACTTTTTTTATCTAGAAAAGTATATTTTTTCAAGTTTGGCTTAAAATAATAATAGCAACGAAGTTTTTCGTTGATTGATATAGCAAGGTGTTAAGATTCAAATCTTAATTACCTTGCCGAAAAGACCGTGAAATACGGTCTTTTCATTATAATTTCATATTTTTCACTAAAAACTTATTGCTATCGGGCAATTATTATGATAAAATAATAATATAAACAAGGAGAACTATGAAAAAATTCACTAAATTATTTGCTTTAATTTTAACGCTTTGCCTTTCGGCTATAACCCTTAACGGTTGCGTTATTATACCTATCGATCCGTCGGGCAGTGCAAACGTTGGTGGTATTTCTAACTACAATAACAACGTTTCAGTTAACGTTATTCAAGGCAATAC
>JAZURK010000124.1:0-11019 GCA_045606165.1 Christensenellaceae bacterium | reverse complement strand
AATTATTATGGCAGATATCGCTAAAATTATTGAAGAAATTAAAGGTATGACTGTTTTAGAACTTAACAGTTTAGTAAAAGCAATCGAAGAAGAATTCGGTGTAAGTGCTGCTGCTCCTGTAGCAGTTGCTGGTGCAGTTGCTGCTGACGCTCCTGCTGCTGAAGAAAAAACAGAATTCAACGTTGTTCTTAAAGACGTTGGCGCTAACAAAATCGCTGTTATCAAAGCAGTTCGTGAACTTACTGGTCTTGGCCTTGTTGAAGCTAAAACTATGGTTGAAAAAATGGGCACTGTTAAAGAAGCAGTTGCTAAAGACGAAGCTGAAAAAATGGTTGCTAAACTTAAAGAAGCTGGCGCTACAGCTGAACTTGCTTAATCGTTTAAGTAAACATAATCTTAAAATAAAAACGACTTATCTTTTGATAAGTCGTTTTTTTATTTAATTTTATCTATAAGTTCGCTTAATTTGTTAATGGTAAAAGTAATTTTTGGCTCGGTAGGTATAGGTAAGCCGTTTGGGTTAAACCAACAAGTATCAATTCCGTAGTCACTTCCGCCTTTGATATCACTTGTTAAACTGTCGCCAATGATAAGCGCGTTGCCTTTTAAGGTTATTCCAGCTAATTTTTCCGCCTCTTCAAAAAACCTAACGTCGGGTTTAGCGTGACCTAACTGTTCGGAAATAAAAAGACCGTCAACGTATTTGAAAAATTCTTGACATTTAAGGCGATTTTCTTGTACTACGAAAAATCCGTTTGTCGCAATATACACTTTTCCGCCTAAATCTTTTACCGCTTTAACTACTTCGTTTGCGCCGTCTATAAGTTTTTTGCCAAGCGCAAGTTGAGAAATAAAGGTTTTATTAAACTCCAACGGATCGACTTTTGCATTAACGGTAGGTAAATAGTTAGAAAACCGCATAAATCCTATTTGCGATTTTTCTATTTGACCTTTTTCAAGCATCTTCCAACAATCGTCGTTAATTTTAGAATACCTTTTATAATCTTCTTCCGTGCAAGGTATCCCGTGTATTTTGCTTGCGCCGAAAAGCGCTTGTTTTTCCGTATCGCCAAAATCTAATAACGTGTTATCTACGTCAAATAAAAAATATTTGTATTTCATAGATACATATTACCTTAAATCTTAAAATTTTTCAAGTAATTAAATAAAGTTTACGCATTTAATATCAAATTCGGCGTTGACTTTATCTAAAATAGTAAACTTATCACGCTCGTATAACTTATTATGAAACTTATAAAGCAGAGTTTTTATCTCAAAAATATCGCTATTTGCTTGCTTGGTTTTATCGAAAACCGTTATTAAATTGTTTTTAATAAACTGTTCGCTATCGTATAAAACTTTTCCGTTAAGATTGCCAAGCGTTGATAATGCGCCTATACTTTCAGACGCATTGACGTCGGAAATTTTTAACCAAGCCTTAACTTCGCCTTTTAGTGTGGGTTTTTCTCCGTTATATTCAAGGGTAAGTTTATTTTTTAGTTTGTGTACGCTAATTGATATGCTAGTTTGCTTGCCGTCGTCGTCAACGGTAGGTATTGTAAACACCGCCTCGGTTACCCCTTTATATAGCATCGAATAACAAAGCGCTTGGTCGCCTTCAAGGGTAACCGTTTTATAGCCTTTGTTAAAAAGTACGGCAGTACTAGCGTCGTAGATTACAAGTTGTTGCTCGCCACTGCTACCGCCTTCGCCACCTTTTTGACTTGCTCCACCTCCGCCGTTTGGGTCGGTTGTAGACATCGTTGGCGCGGATTTTCCGCCTTTACCCGACTCGTCGGTAGGGACAAGTTTAACCATAGGCATATAACTAGCGCCCGATTTAGAATAATAACCGATTGAAAATTGCTTGATTGAAGTTGTCATTATACGGCTAGCGTCGGTGTAATCGCGAACGAAAATTTTTGACAGCGAAAGCCCCGAAATATTATCTAGTGGCGAAGATGAAAGCAACACATCTTTCGCAGTGCCTTCAGTAGTGCAAAGTATAGCCGAGTCTTCTACCTTATACGAGCGCACGAAAAAGTCAACGAGTCCCATAACGTTTTCAGTTAGTAAGTTTTCGCCTATAATTATTAGGTTGCAAAAACTCAATTTAGGGTACCAACCCGTTAAACTGCCTATTTTAGTAACCGCTTCGTATAGGGTAGAGCCGTTCGCGGATATAACCGATTCTTTATTGGTTGCTTGTGAATTAGATACTTCAGGCACGGCAATTTGCGCCGTTACTTCGTAGCCGTTTTCAGCCTTGTCAACGCCTAATGAAACGATTAAAGCCGTTTTTTCAATATTGATAAGCGAAAAATCGGTGGTAAAATAGAATACGAATATGCAAACGAATATAAAAACTAGGATTTTTGCTCGTTTAAATACCATTGATTTTTCCTCCTTTTTAAAACTATTAAAAGAATAAGCGGAATTATATACGTCATTAAAATAAAGAAGTAAGACAAATAATCTTGCGCAAACTTAATTGACGGAAAGAAATGATTTTGCGTTAATAACGTAAGAGTTATAATTACTAAAAAGGTAATTACGGGCGAAGTAAATTTGTTTTTGAAAGAAAAACAATCGTTTAAACAAATAGTTGCAAGTAAAAGCGGTAATGACGTTAAATATACGTTTATTGCCGAAATTAAAAGTGACGCTATATAATCGTACCTACCAATGTTTGATAGGGTTATAGAATATTTACTCATTTTTAAAACGGCGTAATATTGTCTTTCGGCTATTCCGTCGAAAATCGCGTAAAAAATAACGAAAATGCTAATAGTTATTAAACTGTAACATAAAAAGGATAACGTTAACTTTTTAGTCGAGTTTTTATCCCTTTTAACGTAGCCTAAAAAATACAGTAAGAACACAGGGTCGCCAAACCAAAGAAGACTTTTAAACGATGCGGTTAAAAGAGTTTTTGGCGATTTGGAAAATAACGGCAGTAAAGCCGTGTAGTTTCCAGCAGAAAAGGATAAAAGTATCGTTACCGCCAAGCCGAATATGAAAATCCATAAGCAAAACTCTATACTTTTAGCAAATGGCTTAAGCCCTTTAATTGCAATATAAAACGCTACGATAAAAAAGGGCATAAAGGTAAAAAGAGTTGGTTGAGTTTCGTAAAAGGTAAGTTCTATAGTGTTTTTTTGTTCGATTATAGGAATAAACGACTTGCTTATAAAAAATACCGCGTATAAAAAAGATAGAATTTTCGCTCCGTTTTTACCAAACGAGCAATCAAAAAGTTGATATATAGTTTTATCGGTATTGTTTAGCAAGTAGCACACTAAAAGTAGAAGTAGAAAGTCAATTATCAAATTGATAGCGGTGCTAATCCACAAACTTTCGTTTACCATACTAGCTAGTAACGCGGGTAAAACGAAAAGTTTACCGAGTGTAAAACCAATTATTACAATTATAGATAAATTTTTCGTAGTTATATCGTTCATTAGTTATCACCTTTTCTTATTTTATTAGGACTTCTAAAAGCCATAGGTCGCCTTTTTATATTGGCTAAAAAGTCTAAAGTTAATCCGTCTTGCAAATCGTTTAACAGTAACGGAGAGTAGGGTGCAAGATACGGCACGGTAAAACTTTCAAACGCCGAAAGGTAGGTAAGTAGCGCAACGCTAGTTAAAATAATACCGTAACCGCCAAACGAACCGCCTATTATTAAAAACAACAGTCTTAAAACGGACAAAGTTTCCGTCATATCGGGTACAGTATACAAACAAATACCCGATAATGCTACAATCATAATGGTAGGTGTAGAAACAATCCCCGCGTTAACTGCGGTTTCGCCAAGAACTAGCGCGCCTACTACCGACATAGCAATACCAACGTATCTAGGCATACGAATACTCGCCTCATTAAGCGTTTCAAATATAAATAGTGTAAAAAACATTTCTACGCTTGGCGAAAGTGGAATACCCTTAATACTACCTACAATGGTAAGCAAGAAGTTAAGGGGAATTAGTTGCAAATGGAAAAGTTGCGCCGAAACGAAAAATGCGGGCAAATAAATGGCAACTAGTACCGCGCCTAAACGGATAAGCCTTGATAAATTCGCCCTATAATTATTAACGTAGTAGTCTTCGCTAGCCTGGAAGTCTTCAACAAGTAAAAACGGTACGGTTAAAACGATAGGCGAGCCGTCAACGATAATCCCAACCTTTCCTTCAAGCAGTTTAGCGGATAAAATATCGGGTTTTTCGGTAGTGCCTACTTGCTTAAACATAGAAGTTTTTTTAGTCGAAATCATTTTTATGATATACGAACTATCTATAACACCGTCGATTGAAATATTTTGGATTTTTTCTCTAACAATGTTAACTATTTTAGCGTTGGCTATACTTGAAATATAAACTATTCCAACTGCCGTGTTTGAATATTTGCCTATGGTAAACTTTTCAAAGCACAAGTCTTGAGAGTGAAGGCGTCCGCGTATTAAACTCATATTAGTTTGTATGTTTTCAACGAACCCTTCGCGCGGACCTTTTAAAATAGATGAAGTGGGCGGTTCGGAAACGGGTCTTGTAGCAGGTTTTTTGCTTGCAACGGCAACGGCTTTATTAAGTCCGTCGATAAAAACTACCGCGTCGCCGTTTATTATTTTTTTAACGCATTTTTCTATCCCTGATAACACTTCGCCCTCGGGCAACGTTAAATCTTTTAAAATATTTTTAGCGGATAACTGTTTTTGATAGTTTTTTAGCGGTTTTATTACTTGTTTGCCTATCGCAGTTTTATCGGTTAAACTTTCAACGTAAACAACGGTAGCAGGCGTTTGATTTATTAAAAAATCAAAGTAAATTATATCTTCACCACAAATTAGGTTTTTAATTAACGCTACGTTTTTTTGTAATTCTTCTTGAACTTTCATATAAATACTATCTATATTTTAATAAAAATTATGTAATATTACGAAAAAAGAAAAATAGCAGTGGCAAAAACCACTGCTACGTTTCTCATTTATTTAAGAAGGCTTTCATAATAATATCCGTTATCGTTTTACACTCTTCTTCCGTTAAAGAAGTGTTGGAAACCAATAGCATTAATATGCTGTTGGCGTTTTGTTCGTGCGTGTTATCTTCCGAATACCCATCGATTATATCCGCCACAATATTTTTTATAGGTGAGTTTGTTAAAACCCCCTTTAAAATTTTAGTAATAGTTTTTTCAATGCTACCGCTTTTTAAGGTTTGAGATATAATAGCGTAAATTAGCGTAGCCACACCGCCAACCTCAACGCCACCTTGTAAAAGGGCAACGAAACTAATACCTTTGATAAAAATTAAACCGTAAACGGAATAAAGTATTACGCCCAAGATAAAGGGGATAATTACCGTTTTAAGTTTCTTGTTTTCTGGCAATACCTTTTTTAGAATATTCGTTAAAATATACACGATAAAAGCAACCACGATTTTAGTAATATCGCTATTTAGTAGTAAATTAAAAATTTCTGTCATAACCTTATCCTTTTTAGGAGATAGATTACGGAAATATTCTTTTAAAATTATTTACTTGTTTTATAGCCGCTTTTAAGTAGGTAAATTCGCAAGTTGTATCTTGCTTTTAATTTTAGTATTTCGATTTAATGCTACCTCCCGTTTATTTCTAGACGCCAAGGATATTATAATATTATAAAGGCTAAAAATAAATACATTATGACACTTTTTTAAAAAGTCTTATAGCGAGCGCGGTCATATCGTCTTTTGCTAAACTTCCGTCAAGTTCGATTGCGCGTTTTATTAAACCGTCGGTTAATTGTTGTGGGTTTTTATTGTCTATCGTTCTTAAAAAATCGATAAGGTCGGTAGACGAGCCGAAAGCGTCGCTAATTCCGTCGGTAAACATTAAAATAGTACTTCCTTCCGTTAATTCTACCGATGCGCTAGTCGGTGATAAATCGTCTAAAATTCCTAGCGGTAACGACGCGCCTTCGATAATTTTAATGGCGCTATCGGTAAGTATAAAACTGTACGGCGCGCCTATTTTAATAAAGTCGGCGGTAAGCGAAAAAAGGTTAACCGAAACTATATCCATAGCCGAAAAATTATCGTCGGTATTAAGCGCTAAAACCTTGTTTACCATACTTAAAATCAAGTTGCTTTCAAGCCCCGCTTTGTAAAACGATTCTATCAGGGAAATAGCCGTTGCCGAAGTGTTTTTAGCCTTTAATCCACTACCCATACCGTCGCTTAACGCTATTAAAAATTTACCTTCGTCTATTTTTTCAAGCGAGTGGGTGTCACCGCTTAAATGCGAGCCGTCTTTAACGCAAACGGATAGCCCGAAAGCCGCGTCAATCATAGGCGATTTTTTTATAGTGATAGCCGAAACGTTAGATGAAATCGCAGTTTTTGAAACTATAGTGTTAAGCCTGTCGGTTGCTAAATTAATAACGCTAATAAGTTCGCCATTTTGAATTAAATCGTTTTCCAAAACTATGTTAATCTCGCTAAAATCCCCTTCGCCAAGCACCATAATTTCGCTAAACGGTATACCTTTTTTATGTAATAAATTTGAAATAGCGCGCTCTTGTTCTATGCTGTAGGAAAGTGATTTAGAAAAGTCGAAAGCCATACCTTTTAGTACGCCAGCAACCCCTTCTGACTG
This sequence comes from Christensenellaceae bacterium, assembly GCA_045606165.1. GTDB lineage: Bacteria > Bacillota > Clostridia > Christensenellales > Borkfalkiaceae > HGM11412. Next base: position 4,389 of record JAZURK010000124.1, on the reverse strand, counting down.
CATTTTTATAAGTTCTTTTCCCGTTAAAACGTCTTCGCTTTCTTTAACTTTTTCCTTGTATTTTGAAAGTAGAGAATTCATTTCGAAAATCACGCCGTTAACGAAAGCGCAGTTTTCGGTAAAGTGCTTGTTAAGGTCTATAAGCGAGAGCCTATTTTTAGCAATCCCTACCGAAAAAATTTTAAATAAATCTTGTCTATCGGGCATACCTTTTTGTAAACAGCGTTGCCTATTCATACAACCGTCGCAAACGTTTAAAACTACTTCGTCAATCATACGGTAAATTAAATCGCTATCCGTTGAAACGCAGTCTTTAAGTTTAGTAAAACTATGTTGCATTTCGCTAAACACTTCGCTTACTCCGTAAAGTTTACTAGATATACTAGCGCGCATACGATTTACCGCGTATTTGGATAAATTTTTGTTTGTAAGAAGTTTAGTTTTTCTTTGTAAAAAGGCATACAATCCGTTAGGTAAAAATAAAAACAAAACAATCGGCACTAAAACGTAATAGATATCCGTGTAAACGAAATCCCCGTAAACTTTAAGTAGTATCATCAAAACCATATCCGTTGCTAGTAGCGAAAACGCGGAAAGAATTTTCGATGAACTAATAAAAAGCGAGCAAGAAAAGGCTAATAGGGTATAAACTGCAATAGGGGTAAGCGAAAAGGTATAGATTGCGGGGGCAAATGATAAAACTATTCCCGTAACTGCACAAGTGCTACCGCCGAAAATAATTGCGCTTACTAATATCGTAAAAATGATAAATGATTTTAAAAGATTTAAGTTAAACGCGCCTATAAATCCCATTTCTATCAAAACTGCAAAAACCGAAAGGCAAAACAGTTCGTCAAACTCTAACTTATAATCAAATTTTTTAATGAATATGACGCGAGAAGAAGAAATGAAGGTGAAAGTAGCAACGATTGACGCGCCTATCGAAAACAGTTTAAAAATTAAGTCGTTTGGATAAATTATAATAAACGGCAAGTGTGCTATAATCGAATACAATATAATTTCGCCTTTTACTTTTTTGCGGTTTCTTTTATAGGCTAAAAATATAGGTAAGATTATTAAAACCGTTAAAATTGACGGGTAAAAGGTTTGAGCGTTAAACGTTAAAAATCCGCCTAATAAGTAAACGAAGGAGGATAGGTAAGGGTTTAGTTTTAAGTAGAGTAGCGAAAGATAAAACGCGGTAGAAAAATAACTAAAGTTTTCTAAAACGTTAGATAAAAGGTAAGATATAGATACGGTAATAGTCGTTAAAATAACGTCCTGATAAGAAATTTTCTTTTTAATAATAAGTTTTTTTGACATAAAAATACCACCTAAAAAAATTATAATTGATTTTAGGTGGCGTGTTTTATATTAAATTGTATAGTTTTGTCGATTATTTAACAATACAAGAAGTTTACAACTTGCTTGCAAGGTTTATAAAACTTTACTTATTCTACTGTATGATAGTTGTGCCGATTTTACGGATTTGCGCGGTAAATACGTTTTCTTTACCAAAAACCCTTTTCATTTCGTTAACGTAGCCTTTAAGTTCGCCGTCGCTAACGAAGGCTAATATTGAACCGGCGAAACCACCGCCGTGAACTCTTACGGCGCCGTCTTTGATTATCGCCCTAGAAAGTTCAATACCTAAAACTACGGGTTGTGAAACTTCGCCGGGAACGAAACAGTTTTGTAAAAGAACTAAACTAGAAAGCCCCGATTCGTTAACTTGTTTTAAAAATTCTTTACTATCGCCGTTTGCGAGCGCTTTTTCCGCTTTTAACACTCTGTCGTTTTCTTGATAGAAGTGCATTGCGCGGAGTATAGCCCTTGACGAGAAGTGGTGTGTAAGCGACGGAATTTGGCTTTTAAATTCACTAAACTTAACGTCCCTTAATACCTTTTTACCGAAAAATTCGGCAACCGTTTCCATTTCTTTTCTAATAGCGGCGTAATGTTCAGTTAAACTTGCGTGGTCTCCGCCCGTGTTAGTGATTACTAAAGTATAGCCTTTTGGAGGGTTTAACTTTTTAATTTCAGGGGTGGTTGGGTTTTTAAAGTCAAGTTTACAAAGTGAACCAATAGAAATTCCGCTTTGGTCCAAAAGACCGCAAGGCTTGTTGAAGTATTTGTTTTCGGCAAACTGTGAAATTACGGCTCTATCAACTTCGGTTAAAGCGCCGTCTAAATATAAACTATTAAAGATTTCCGCAACTAAAACTTCAAACGCAGCGGAAGACGATACCCCCGCGCCTTTAAAGATATTACTTGTAGTATACGCCGTAAAGCCTTTAATTTTAAAGCCTCTATCAAAAATACCTTTGGCAACACCGCGCGTCAACGCGTTAGAAGTGCCGTATTCGCTAGGTTTAATTTCAAGGTCTTTAATATCAACGACTACGGGTTCGTAGCCTTCCGAACAAATCTTAACGATAGAATCGTTAGTTTTTACAACCCAAGCAAGAACGTCGCAACTGATTGAGGCAACTACTACTAAACCGTGGTTATGGTCGGTGTGGTTACCTAAAATTTCCGCTCTGCCTGAAGACGAAAATAAAAAGTCTGGAGTAACTTTTTCATTTTTAATAAACACGTCTTTAAGGTCGTTAATTCTTTTGTTACAAGCATTAAGGTCGGCATTTTCGCCGTATAAAGTTTTTAAATCCATTTTGATATCCATAGTAAATATATCATACCAAGTAAAATTGATTTTGTAAACAAAAAACGCACAATTAAAAGAAGTTGCTAATTTTTTGTGTTTAGTGTATAATTAAACTAAACAAAATAAAGGTGTTATTATGTATTTAATTGTAGGCTTGGGAAATCCCGACGTAAAATATTTAAAAACGATGCACAATATGGGTTTTATGGCTATTGATATGTTAGCCGATAAAATGGGTGTAGAATTTAATAAAAAAGGCTTTAAAGGCGTTTACGCTTTAACTAACGTCAACGGTGAAAAAGTAGTTCTTTTAAAACCTATGACTTATATGAATTTAAGCGGAAGTAGCGTTCAAGAAGCGCTTTCCTTTTATAAAATTCCACGCGAAAACCTTTTAGTCGTTTACGACGACCTTGATATAAATATCGGCAGTTTGCGCATAAGGGGGAAAGGCTCGGCTGGTACTCATAACGGCATGCGCGATATAGTAAATAAAATCGGTGGCGAAAACTTCCCAAGAATTAGGGTTGGCATTAAACCCGTAAACGACAGTAGGGGACTTGTCGACTACGTTTTATCCGATATTAAAAAGGAAGACGAAGAAGTATTCAAAGCAACTTTAAAAAAGGCAAGCGATGCTTGTTACGATTATTTAAGCGGTAAAAATATTGAAGAAATAATGTGTAAATATAACGGATAATTATGCTTAAAAGTATTATTTCATCAAAAGACTACGGCGGTAGTTATAACTTAATAAGCGATAACGTCCGCAGTGGGATTCCCACTGCGGTATTTGGCGTTTCTTTTGCTGAAAAATGCGGTATAATTTCAACGCTTAATTCGCCCGCTTTAGTAATCGTTAGGGACGGTACTCAAGCCCTTCAATTTGCAAGCGAAATTACTGCGATTACGGGTGAAAAAACCGTTTATCTTCCACCTAAAGACGACGTTTTACTATACAAATCAACCTTTAATAAAGATAGCACTTATAAGCGAATAACCGCCCTTTACGAGATAAAAAACGGCGCTAAAATCGTAGTTACAACCTTTGACGCGTTAACGGGGTTATTTCCTAAAACCATTGATAGCGTAACTTTGAAAGTCGGTGAAGAGCGCGACCTTTACGGCTTGATTGAAAGGCTTGTAAAACTTGGCTACAAAAGGGTGGATTTTAGTGAAAAGAAAGGGGATTTTTCCCTTCGTGGCGATATATTAGAGATTTATCCAATCAATGAAAATCAAGTGTATAAAATAGACTTTTTTGGCGACGAAGTAGAAAAAATTCGTACCGAAGACGGTAAAACGTTAAACGAAATAACCGCCCTTCAAACTAGCGACGTGGTTATTTTAGAAAGCCAAGTAACCGCCGTTAAAGAAAAACTTAAAAAAGCCTACCTTGACTTTGGTAATTTAATTTCTAAAAACGCAGTTAAAAATTTGTATTCTAAACTCGTTGAAAAGTTAGAAACGGACTTGTTCGACGATAGTTTACAATATCTTTTTCCGTTAATAGAAAACAAAACTCATAATATTTTCGACTATATATCAAACGATAGCGTAGTCGTTTTCGACGAGTCTAAAATTATTCACTCAACGCTCACTTACCTTGAAAAAGAGCATAACGAAAGGTGTAATTCGCTTATTAGGTCGGGTGACGGACTGGAATTTATTAAAGAGCAAATACTTGCGTCAAGCAGTCTTTTAAATATTTTAAACGGCAAAAA
>JAZURK010000123.1:0-6087 GCA_045606165.1 Christensenellaceae bacterium | reverse complement strand
GTTCAAACCTTAAACAGTACCGTAAATTTATCGTTACTTTAAGAAGCGTTGGATATAAATTTGAATTATGAAATTTCACAAAGGTTATAAAAAATTAAGAACGAGTATATTTTTATATTTCTTCATTTTTACGGTTTTGCTAGTCTTTTTGATATGGGTAGTTCAAACCGTTTTTTTTGAAACAAACTACCAAAAAACACGCGTTCAAACAATGGAAAGTTATAGCGAAGTTATTTATAACTCTATATCGTCGACTGACCAAGTAAACGAAAACGCTGTTATCACGTTAAAAGAGGCGGGTATAAATACGGTAATCGTTAAAAAAAGTTACGAATCAATCGAACTAATTTATCCAGAGCCATTAGAAAATTCGCAAATTACCGATGCGTATACTATAGAGTTGTTTTCAACGGTTATAAATAAACTAGATATAGAAAATCAACAAACGGTTAGCGGTATGAAAACGCTTACTTCAAACGAGCCGTATTTATATAGCGGAAGAAAGGTTGTTTATAAAAATCAAGGTTGTTATTTAATACTCGTTTGTCATATGAACTCGGTTTCCGATGCCGTTGACGTTTTGAAAATACAACTTTTAACAACGGCTATAATCGTACTTATAATTTCGGGCTTTTTAAGTTGGATAATTTCGGGTAAAATATCCGAGCCTGTAACAAAAATGAGTAAGGTTGCAAAGCGTTGGGCTAACGGTGAAGACTCTTTGAGTTTTGAAAGTTGCGGTTATAGCGAAATTGATGGTTTAGCTGATTCACTTAACTACGCAAAAGCAGAAATTTCAAAAACCAATAAACTTCAACGCGACTTGCTTGCCAACGTTTCGCACGACTTAAAAACTCCGCTCACAATGATAAAAGCCTACGCGGAAATGATAAGGGATATTTCGGGCGAAGTTAAAAGCAAAAGGGATAAGCATACTAACGTAATTATAGAAGAGGCGGATAGACTAACTTTGCTTGTTAACGATATTTTAAGTCTTTCAAGATTGCAATCGGCTGTTGACTTGTTAGAAAAAACTACTTTTAACCTAACCGAACTTACCGAAAACGTTTTATATAGGTTTGAAACCGTTGTAAACGAGCAAGGCTATACTATAGAAAAAGACCTTGATAACGACTTAATTGTTTTTGCTGACGAAAAGAAAATTGAAGAAGTAATTTACAATCTTATAAGTAACTCGATTAACTACACGGGCGAAGACAAAACGATAAAGGTTTTTCTTAAAAAGAAGGGCAATAGCGCGGTTTTAGAGATTTTAGATTCTGGTAAAGGTATGGATAGCGAACAGTTAAATACCATTTGGGAAAAGTATTACAGGGTTTCGGAAACGCATCATAGAGCGGTTAAAGGTACGGGACTTGGCTTGTCTATCGTTAAAACTATTCTTGACGCGCACGGGTTAAAATTCGGCGTAATAAGTAAACTTAACGTTGGAAGTAATTTCTACGTAGAGTTTTCTTTGTCAAAAGAAAGCGACGGGGGTAACCAATAATGAGTAACGATATTTTAAGGCGAGAAAATAAAAATAATTTAGACGACTCCGTATCAAGCGTTTCGTTTGGAGATAAACCCGTTAAAAAAAATGAAATTAAAAGTAATTCTTTATTAAGTTTTTTCAAAAGTGAAAGAAAAGAATTTACTGAAAAATTAGCGCTTGAAGAAACGGTCCCTACCGAAACACCTAAACTTTACGAGCCGTTGATGTTGTTTATCGAACTTATAACTATTTCAGCGTTATTAATCTACTTTAGTTTGTCTGTTAACAACGTGTTTTTTGCTGTCGTGTTAATAGCGTTTACGGGATTGATTATACCTATCTCTATGGTGTTTTTCTTTTATAGATTAAATACTAGGTGGAAGATGAAAACCTCGCTTATAGCGCAGTTATTTGCTATTGGCGTGGGCGCTTATCTGATTTTAAACGTTATTTTTGATAAACTTATAAAATATCCTAATAACTACGTAAATTTGGTCATGCCGATTAAAAGCGTGGTTGAAATAAGCGTTATTCTTTTAATAGTTGGGTTTGCGGTTAAGGGGATAAAACGCTATAACGTAATGTCGGTTCTTTTAATTTCTTGCATAGTTTCGGCAGGATTTTCAGCAAGTAAAAGTATGGTTGAAATGTTTGAAACGCTGTTTATTAGAGTTCAAATTTCAAATAACGGTATTACTTCGGCTGTGGGGGCAATAATCAATAGTCCTGAATCGGTAAAAATCAGCATAAAAACGCTACTACGTAGTCTTTTAAATATAAGCGTTTTTAAATCGGCAATATTTATATCGTTGACGGTTATAAACGGCTTTGTTTTAAGACATTTGTTCTTTAGAAAAAACGGCGAAAAATCTCCGCTAGGATTGGTGTTTTTACTTTGCTTTACAATGGTAGTAACGGCGTTTTCATCGGTTACGTCGTCTATAACGTTTATGCAAACGGTATACGTTATAATTTGCATTTTAGCTACGGGTTACGCGTTGTATCACGTAATAGAATATAGCGTTAAAAACGAGAATTATATTTAATTACACACTAAAGTCAATTTTGCATTGACTTTAGTTTTTTTTTATGATAAAATTTCGTTTAGCGAGGAAATAATATGAACTACAAAAAATATTTAGATTTACAAACAAAACCCGAAGAATATACTAATATCACTGGTTTATACACTTTTATCTATGATAAAGGTTTTTTAAATTATGCAATCCCTTACGTTGAAGAAAGAAACGATAATCAAATTATCTTTACTTCAAATTTTGATTGTTTTGAATTAAAAACGGTACTTACTTTTTACAAAAACGGACTTGTTAAACGTAACGATACCGTTAAAAATCTTGATAGCGAAACTAGGGTCATTAAAAAGTTTTCTACTAATTTCATAACCGATATTTTCGATGCGGAAGTTTACAGTCAATTCAACGGTTGGCAACACGAAAACGAAGGTAAGTGGCAACCTCTTGTTACTAGCGTAAATATCCAAAACTACGGTACTAGAACTTGCGATGGCGCAGTTCCTTTTGCCGTTGTTAAAGATAATCAAGCGGGAACGGCGCTCGTTTTACATTTAGTTCCTAACGGCAAGTGGAAAATCAATGTTTCGCGTAGACAAATCGTTAGTCAATTCGATGCGGTTGTTATCGAAACGGGACTTAACGAAACTAATTTTTCCTACGAATTAAAACCTGGCGAAATGTTTGAAAACCCTGAAATTTTATTTTACGAAACGGATAATTTCGTTGATTTTTCGGCTTACAAACTTTCGCAATATCTTACTAGTGTTTTGCCAAAGCGCAGAATGCCTATTTTATACAATTCTTGGCTTGCTGATTTCGACCAAATTAATGCTGATAACCTTAAAAAGCAAATAGACACGGCGTCTTATATGGGTATTGAATACTTTATGATAGACGCTGGTTGGTTTGGTGAGAAGGGCGGTTGGTCTAGCACTTTAGGTGATTGGGAAGAATCTCCCAACGGTTGGCTTGACGGTAGACTTAAAGAAGTTTCTAACTACGCTATAGAAAAAGGCTTAAAATTTGCTTTATGGTTAGAGCCTGGTAGGACTTCTAAACAATCAAACTCAATTAAAGAACACCCTGACTATTACTTAAATGAAATGCTTTTAGATTTCGCTAATGAAAAAGCGAGGGAATTTATCTTAAATAAAACGATTAACGTTATTGATAAATACAACGTTAGTTGGTTGAAATTCGACTTTAACGTAACTCTTGGCGAAGACGTTTTAGGTACTTCGTTTAGGGCTTATTCGAACGGCTTTAAGTTATACGTTGACGCTATTAGAGAAAAATATCCAGAAATTTATATCACTTGTTGTGGTGCGGGTGGATTTATGTGTGATTTATCTTCGCTCACTTGGGCGGATAGTTTTTGGCCAACCGATAACCAAGGCCCTATTGCTGGTTTAAGGATTTACAAAGATTTTATTAAACGCTTACCATCTTACTGCTTTGAAAAATGGGACGTTAGAACTTTCATTAACGGTATTCCCGACGTTTACAACGGCGGAAGAAAAGACAACGTTTCAGTTAACACGAATAACGGAACTTGGACTGTTTTAGCTGGACTTAAAGACGGTTATACCTTTAACTTCTTAAACGGCGGTGTTATGGGTTTTAGTACGGATATTGCGTCTTTCCCACAAGAATATAAAGATAAGTTCAAAGAATTTATCGCTAAATATAAAACTGAAAGGGAATTTTATTCTTCTTGCAATACCTACCTTTTAAGCGATACTAATAACTTAACTACTATCGAGTATGCCGACGATAACTTTAACACCGTTAAAATCCAAGCGTTTACTCAAACTTATTACCAAGATAAAATGGTTGTTTATCCCGTTTTAGATAAAACCGCTTATTATGATTACAATGGCGAAGTTTTACTTGGTGCGGATATTAGTAAATACGGTATTAAGTTAACGGGTATTAGTGACTTTGATTGTCAATCAATTACACTTAATAAAAAATGATATCTTTTTGAATAAATTTTGATATTTTAGTTATTGGTTGTGGACGAAAATACACATATAAAAGCATAAATTGAATATAAGATTTTCAAAATTTATTGTATAATATGATTATAAAACTTTAAGGAGAAAACTATGTTACGAGTTGGAATTGTTGGTTGCGGTAATATTTTTACAATGCACGCAACTAGTGCCGACCATTTAGAAAACGCTACAATAGTTGGTGTTTGTGATATAAAAAAGGATAGGGCGGATAACGCGGCTAAAAAATACAACTGTAAAGCGTACTACGATTATAAAGAACTTATTTCTAAAGATAATATCGACGTAGTTCACGTTTGTATTCCGCACTATATGCACCCAATCGTGTCTAAATACGCTATTGAGCAAGGCGTTCACGTATTATGTGAAAAGCCTATGTCTATAAAATATGAAGACGCGCTTGAAAACGTAGCGCTTGCCGAAAAAAACAACGTTAAGTACGGCGTGATTTTCCAATGTAGGTACAATAATTCAACTCAACTTGTAAAAAAACACTTGGATAGCGGTAAACTTGGCAAAGTGATTTCGGCTAGGGTAGTTTTAACTTGGTCTAGGTCGGATGATTATTATGCCGGCTCGGATTGGAAGGGTACTTGGGATAAAGAAGGTGGTGGCGTGGTTATCGACCAAGCAATTCACTCTCTTGATATGGCAAACTGGTTTATTAATGACGAGATTGTTTCAGTAAAAGCAACCTTGTCAAATCGTGGGCATAAAACGGTAGAGGTAGAAGATACCGCTGAAGGTTTTATCGAATATAAAAACGGCGCAACGCTAGGATTTTGGGCTATGAATAACTACGGTTACGACGAGCCTATCGAAATTCGTCTATACTGTGAAAACGGTGTTGCTGTTATGGATTATGACCACGCTACTATCACTTATAAAGACGGTACTATAGTTACCGATTCTACCGATATGGATAGTCAACTTACCTATGACGGTGGAGATATGTATTTAGGTTTCCAACATATTCGTCAAATTGCTGATTTCTATAAATCTATTGAAAACGACGAAGAACCGTTTATTAGCGGTAAAGAGGCTTTAAAAATCCAAAAACTTATTTGTGATATTTATAAAAATAAACTTAAGTAAAACCATACCCCTTGTATTTTAGCGCAAGGGGTTTTATTTTTTTATAAAAATAGCATTTAAGTGTATTTACAGTGCATATAGGCTATGTTATAATGTCAATTAGTAGGGTTTATATGGTTTACGTTATTTCTGATATACACGGCGAATATGATTTATTTATAAAATTACTTAAACACGTTAATTTTTCTATAAGCGATGAAATGATAGTGTGCGGTGATATTATCGATAAAGGTAAAAATTCCGTAAAACTATTAAATTTTATTAAATCAACGCCAAATATCAAGTGTATAATGGGCAATCACGAACACGATTTTTTAAAAAAGTATAATTTAATATTGCAACAGTCTCCAACCGATTTTAACCTGGTTTTAAAAACCTTGCAAACTTATATCGACGGCGACGGTTATTTGCTTGATTGGGACGCGGTTGATTATTTAGAAAGTTTGCC
>JAZURK010000122.1:0-8372 GCA_045606165.1 Christensenellaceae bacterium | reverse complement strand
TATGAAATAAACAACCTTATTCTAGGCGGAATAATGGTTGCTTGCCATACGATATTTTACTTTTTCGTTTATATATCTTTAAAACCTAGGGAAGATAATTTTGAGTATTTGGCAAACGTTATGGTTCTTGGCGGAATTTTAATAGCGTTAGAAATTGCTTTCGTTTACTTAATTAAATACGAAGTTGGTACTGCTTTAACGGGCGCGTGGAAAAACGAAATAATAATAGGTTCTATCCCAAGTAACCCTGCTGGCGGATACATCGCGTTTACCTTGCCTTATTTTTTCTATTTGGCATACAAAAATAAGCACGGATATATTTTTTACGTTTTGGCAACACTTTGTTTATTAGGCGTGTTTTTTACTTTGTCTAGGGGCGCGCTTTTAATTAGCGTACCTATCTACCTTATGGGAACTGTTTTCTCGCTTGTTTTTAGAAAAGACAAAAAACCGCTTATAATAACGATTGTCGTTAGCGTATTGGCAATATCGTTTGCACTTTTATCTTTATATTTTACGGGCGCGTTTGAAAAAGTTTTCGACTTTTATATAGAAAGCAACGTAAGTGATAACGGCAGATTTAAACTTTGGAAAGATTACTTTGAAATTTTCAAAAAATACCCGATTTTCGGCGGTGGCTTTAGCGCGTATATGCTAGACAATGAAATCGAGTGGATTTTAATTTCGCTAGCCCACAACACCTTAATTCAAATATTATGTAGCGCGGGTGTGGTTGGATTTTTGTTGTACGCCTTTCATAGATACCAAACGGCTAAACTATTCTTAACTAATATCAATTTAGAAAAAGTTTTTATCGCCGTATCTATACTGTGTATGATAGGTATGGGGTTTGTAGACCCAACTTATTTCTACCCACAATTTGCTTTAATTTATTCATTTGCCTTATGTTTTGCCGAAAGACAAACTACGGGCGTAAATCTTAAAAATTTACTTAAAAAGGGTAATTAATTATGAAAAAACCAAGAGTTGTTTTTGCTTTTACCGAAGCGGGACTTGGGCACATAATGCCACTAAAAAGTATCTTTGACGCTTTTTATAAAAAGTACGGGGATAAAGTGGAGTGCGTTCACTCGGATTTCTTTACCGAAACAAACAATAAACACCTTAACGATTTTGCTAAACTTTTAGCAAACGAAGTCGTTAAGCACAATAAAATGAATTGGTACGGCTACGGCACAACTATTTTAAGTGATATAGTAGGCGTAAACATAAGTAGTGACTTCGTTATGAAGTATAGAATTCCAGGCGCTTTCAAAGAAGGCGTTAAACACGTTGACGAACTCGATTGTGATTTAATGGTTTCAACGCATTGGGCTACTAACTACTATGCTATCCATAGCAAAAGCAAACCGCTTACTTTTATGTATTGCCCCGACGCCCTTTTAAACGCTCCGTTTAGGTATCAGTGCGACGTTATGAGTTGTTCTATGGAAAACGGCTACGAACTTGCAATGAAACAAAACCCTAAACGCTATAACGAAGATAATTTAAAACTCGTTCCGTTTGCTATTCGTAGCGAAGCCTTTGACGTTCCGCTTGACAAAATCGAAAATCGCAAAATTCTAGGCGTTGATGAAAACGCTTTCGTCGTAACGCTAGCCGAAGGCGGTTACGGTATCGGCAAAATGGAAAAAATTTGCAATATCGTGTGCGAAAGGGATTTACCTTTTACGATGTTCGCCCTTTGCGGTAAAAACGACGAACTTTTTGAAAGACTTTCAAAACTCACAAAAAAAGGTAAAACTAATATTATTCCGCTTAAGTTTACTCAAAATATATTCAACTACTTATGCGCAAGCGACGTATTTTGCGGTAAAAGTGGCGCTAGTATGGTTGCCGAGCCGTGTTTCTTCGGCGTACCGCATATCATAACCCAAAACGCTACTAACATTGAAGAACACAACGCCGATTATTACGTTAACTACGTTAAAAGCGCAATGAATATTTTTGACCCCGAAAAAGTCGTTGATAAATTAGCGGAGTTTGAACAAGATAGGGAACTTTTAAAGCCGTATATCGAAAACGCTAAAGCCCATCACGACCATTACGGTAGCGAAAAGATTGCCGACCATATTTACGCATTACTAAAAACGCGTTTTCCCGAATTAAATTAACAAGTAAAGCGAATTACTTTTAAGTAGTTCGCTTTTAATTTGCGGTATAATTCCACCTAAAAAACCTATACTATTTTTAATTTATGATTAAAATTTTCAATAGAGAAAACCGCCTAATAAAAGGCGCGTTTATTATAACGCTTGGCGGAATTATTACTAAACTTTTGGGCGCAGTTTACCGCATACCGTTAACCAATTTGCTAGGAGCAAAAGGCATAGGTATCTACCAAATGGTTTTTCCGTTATACTCGCTACTATTAACGGTGTCTTCAACGGGAGTTCCAAGTGGTATTTCTAAAATTATATCTGGTGGAGAAAATCCCGAAAGCGTACTTAAAACTTCGCTTGCTATTTTCTTGCCGATAGGGTTTTTATGCAGTTTACTAATGGCTGTATTTAGTAAAAGTTTAGCCGTTTTACAAGGCGATAAAAATTCGTTTTTAGCGTATTTATTTTTAGCCCCGTCAATCTTTTCGGTTAGCGGTATTTGTTGTTTTAGGGGATATTTTCAAGGCTTACTCAATATGAAACCCACCGCAATTTCTCAAGTTTTAGAGCAATCAGTAAAACTAACCGTAGGGTTAGCGTTGGTTTTTCTTTTCAAGCAAAATACAATTTTATCAGCGTCCCTTGCAACGCTAGCGGTAACTATTTCGGAATTAGTTACTTGCTTTTACCTAATACTTCTAAAAAAGATAAAATACGGTGGGTTTAAAGAGTTTAAACTAAATAAAATTTCCTACAAAAAAGTATTTAAAAGAGTTATACCCGTAATGCTAACCACTTTGGTTTTGCCACTTTCTAAAACGGTTGAAGGTTTTTTTATTATCAATATATTAAACGGCTATCTACAAAACGCCACTTCGCTTTACGGCTTGTATTCTGGCGCGGTGGAATCAATAGTAAGTTTGCCCGTTGCGGTTTGTTACGGCTTATCTATTACTTCTATACCTATAATATCTTCACTTAAAGCAAACGAAAGCGACTATAAATCCAAATCAAAAGAATCCGTTTTATTAACCTTCGCGTTATCGGTAAGTTTAGCGTTAATCTTTTACGCTTGTTGCCCGATAGCCGTAAAAATTCTTTACTCAAAACTATCTAGTGAAAACCAAGCGTTAATTATAAAAATGCTAAAACTCTCATCGCTTTCCGTTGCGTTTTTACCGCTAATGCAAACGCTATCCGCCATTTTGATAGGAATAGGCAAAGCGGAAGTTAGCACTTTATCATCGCTAATTGCGTGCGTGATAAAAATAGCGTTGTCTATAACGTTATTAAAAATGCCTTCGCTTAATATTTTTGCTGTGGTCTTAACCGATATTATTTGTTATTTACTTGCTTGTTTAATGAATTTAGTATATATTAGTATAGACGACGTTTTCGTTAAACGTAAGGTTTTAAAGGAGGCAGTATGAATAAAATTATATTAATCGGTTTAGGCTGTAACGAAGGGGATATAACTTTAAACGGTTTAAACGTTATAAAAAACGCTAAAACGGTAGTTGCTAGAACGGGCGACGCCATTTCTTTTAAAACTTTAAAAAATCAAGGTGTAAACGCGATTACTCTTGACGACGTTTACAAAAAAAGCCGTAACTTTGACACGCTTAATAAAAATTTAGCAAAGCGCGTTATTGAAATGAGTAAAAACGGCGAAGTCGTATACGCGGTAGACGGCTCGGTAACCGAAGACGCGTCGTGTAAAGAAATTATCAAAAAACACAAAAACGTAGAAGTATACGCAGGCGTATCTTCAACTTCTAAATGTTTGGAAAGATTAAACGTTATAGAAACTAGTGTAAACGGCGTTTCCGCATACGATTACGTCAACGGATTTAAAGTCTCTTTTCCACTCGTTATTTACGCTATTGACAATAGGCGAATTGCTAGCGAAGTTAAACTTTTACTTTCCGACCTTGTTGGCGAAGAGGTTGAAATCAAGGTTTGCGATAATACTTGTAATAAAAAAATAAAAGTTTACGAACTTGATAGACTTGAAGTTTACGATTATTCAACTGCTATATATATAGAAAACAAAAACTTTTTACTTAAGAAAAGGTTTGACTTTTTAGACCTTATCGACATAACCAAAGCCTTAAGGGCGGAAAACGGTTGTCCTTGGGATAGAGAGCAAACGCCGAAGAGCATTGAAAAAAACTTAATCGAGGAAACCTACGAACTCATCGACGCTATTGAAAGTGACGACGACGATATGATTATTGAAGAAATAGGCGACGTAATGTTGCAAACGGCGTTTTACGTTGTTTTTGGCGAAGAAGACGGAAGATTTACATACTGCGACGTATTAAGCGGAATTTGCAAAAAACTCATTTCACGCCATACCCACGTTTTCGGTGCGGACAAGGCGGTTGACGCGTCTTCCGCGCTTGATACTTGGAATAAGAACAAAGCGGTCGAAAAAGGCTACGAAAACGGTACGGAATACTTGCGTAGCGTACCTAAAAATTTCCCAAGCGTTATGCGCGCGCAAAAAGTAGGCTCTAGGGCGGGTAAGCAAGGTTTTGACTTTAACGACTATACCGAAGTTATATTAAAGGTAAACGAAGAAATTGAAGAAATCAAGCAAGCGATAAATTTAGGTAATCAAGACGAAATCAAAAAAGAATGTGGCGATTTACTTTTTAGCGTAGTTAACCTTGTTAGAAAATTAAACGTAGACGGCGAAACGGCGCTTAATATTTCTACTGAAAAATTTATTCGTAGATTTTCGCGCCTTGAAGAGGCGGTTACTAAAAAAGGTTTAACTATGAAAAACCTTACCCAAACCCAACTTGACGCTATTTACGACGAACTTAAAAAGACGGAGAATTTTTAAATGCAAATCAAAAGTATAAAAATCGGCAAGGTAGAAACTCCTAACAACGTGTTTTTAGCACCGCTTGCGGGGTATTCCGATTCGGCAATGCGCGTGATTTGCAGTGAACTTGGCGCGGGCGTATGCTTTACCGAAATGGTTAGCGCTAAAGGTTTAAAATACTCTTCGGGCAAAACCGAAGATTTGCTATTCACTTATCCCGACGAAAAAATCAAAGCCGTTCAAATATTTGGTAGCGAGCCTGATATTATGGGTTGGGCAAGCCAAAGCGAATACCTAGAAAAATTTGATATAATAGATATAAATATGGGTTGTCCCGTACCTAAAGTGTTTAATAACGGCGAAGGTAGTGCGTTACTTAAAAACCCACTTTTAGCGTCAAAGATAATCGAAAGCGTTAAAAAGAGTGGTAAAGCCGTTACCGTAAAATTTAGAATAGGCTTAACCGAAGGTAAATTCGTAACGGAAAGTTTTGCCAAAATGTGTGAAGACAGCGGTGCGGATATGCTCACTATTCACGGTAGGGTAAGGGAGGCTATATACTCCGGTGACGTAAACTACCAAGAAATCCAAAACGCCAAAGCGAAAGTAAAAATCCCCGTTATAGCAAACGGCGGTATCTTTAGCCGTGAAGACGCGGAACTAATGATTAAAAACACGGGCGCGGACGGAGTAATGGTAGCAAGGGGAGCAATGAATAATCCCCTTTTGTTTAGTGAGATTTTAGGCGAAAAACCTAAAACGTCTTTTAAGGACTTAATAAAAAAACACCTAACACTTTTAACCCAGCGTTATGGCGAAGAAAGGTCGGCGGTGTTGTTTAGAAAACAAATGGCGTTTTACCTTAAAGGATTAAAGGATTCCAAGCGCTTAAAAGAAAAGGTTTTTTCTGCAACTCACGTTAGCGAAATTTTTGAAGTAATAAACTCGCTTGCCGATTAACTTTTTTAATCCCCTTTAACTATAATAGTAAAGGTGGGTTAACAATGCTTAAATTATACTGTAATAAAAAAGACAAGGTTTCTAGCGTAAACATAAACGAATACCAAACTGAAAAGATTGCCGTTTTCGGTTTTAACGGAATAGATAAAATCAGTTATAAAAACGAACTTAATTGCAGTGAAAATAAACTAGGCGAGTTTGCGCGCCTATCAAAAGAAAGCGGTAAAGTTTTGATATCAGGCACTATAACCGACAACTACGGTATATTAAGGCGTTCTGCGGTGATAGCGGATAGCGGTAAACTTTTAGGGATTTCCGATATGCGCCTAGCGGTAAACGACAACTGCTATACGGGTGGCGGAGCGCAAAGGGTGTATCAAACCAAAGTGGGCAGAATAGGCTTGCTTGTCGGCGACGATATTTTGGATATCGACGGAATTAAAGCAATGTCGCTATGTGATGCCGATTTTATTATCGCAATCATAAACGGCGAAGAAAAACCGCAGTATAATTTTTTAATAAGAAGTTACAGTTACCTATTCGGCGTTCCAATAGTATTAATAAATTCAAGCGCGGTAACCGCAAGCGATCTATCAGGTGAGATTTGCGGTAAAAGTTTAGAAAATTTTACAAAAATTACCCTACCTGTAAAAAAATCTTATAGGTTGGTTTTAACTAAACAGCGGGGTAGTTAAGGAGAAATAATGAAGTTAAATATAGTTTTAGTAGAGCCTGAAATTCCACAAAACACGGGTAATATCTCGCGTACGTGCGCAGCAACTAACAGTTCGCTATTTTTAGTTAGACCACTTGGCTTTGAAATTACTGATAAGCATTTGAAAAGGGCAGGGCTTGACTATTGGCAATATTTAGACCTTCATTACCTTGACAGTATCGACGAACTTTTTGAAAAATACTTTAAAGGCGATAACTTCCACTTTATGTCGACAAAAGGCAATAAACTTTATAGCGATGCAACTTTTAAAGACGGAGATTTTTTAATTTTTGGCAAGGAATCGCACGGACTTCCCGAACCGCTACTTGAAAAGTATTACGAGTACACTTTGCGTATTCCAATGTGGGGTGATTTAAGAAGTTTAAACTTATCAAACTCCGTAGCAATCACTCTTTACGAGGCGTTACGTCAAAACGGATTTCCTAACTTGAATAGCGAAGGGCATTTAACAGGGCGAAAAGACTAATTTAAAAGTCTATAAACTTCGTTGGGCGTTGTTAACTGCCACTAATCCACGACTACAATGACCAAAAAGGTCTATTGTATCCGCGTATTAGTGTCGAGCCTAGCCCAACTCGTTTCTACACTTTTAAATGCGTACACTATTCAACTATAATTAAATTTAAAACAAAAATCTAATAATACGACTTACCTAAAGTCGTATTTTTTTTAGATAGTCAAAATATACATAGTAAGAGGTGTTTATGTATATTTTTCAAAACGTATTATTGTGTTTAGGTGGTATAACGCTATTCCTTTTAGGTCTAAAGTTTATGAGTGAGAATATGGAAACCCTAACCGGAAACACTATGAAAGCCTTAATTGGTTCTTGTACTAAAAATAGGGTTATGGGCGTTTTAACGGGTGCGTTTTCCACCGCAATTTTGCAGTCAAGCGTAGCAACTAACGTTATACTTATCGGCTTTGTTTCTAACGGTATGTTATCGTTTTTAAGCGCGTCGGCGGTAATTATGGGCACTAATATTGGCACTACTATGACGGCTCAACTCGTTTCGTTATCGGGTAATTCCTTTTTTGATATTACCGTACTTGGTGCGGTTATGGTTTTTATCGGCTTTATTCTAGGTTTTATAAAACGTAAAAACTTCTATGCAATAGGTAACGTATTAATGGGTTTTGGTATGCTGTTTTTCGGGTTAGACGTCGTTAGCGAGTGCATCGGCGTTTTTAAAAGTTACGAAACGTTTACTCGTATTTTTTTAGTAGACAACGTGTTTTTACTATTTTTAAACGGTATTTTAATTACTTCAATCGTACAAAGTTCATCGGCGGTAACTAGCGTTATGGTCGTTTTAGGTCTTAACGGTTTACTTCCGTTTGAAAACGCTATGTTTTTAATACTCGGCTCTAATATTGGCACTTGCTTGCCTGTTATTTGGGCGTCGCTTAATAAGTCGATTGACGGTAGGCGGACGGCGATTTTTAACCTTTGTTTTAACATTTTTGGCGCGATTCTCTTATTTATACCGCTTTGCTTGTTTAAAGGGGAAATTTCCGCCTTATTTTTAAGTTTTTCGGGCACGATAGAAAGGCAAATTGCTAACTTCCATACTTTGTTTAATTTGTTTGTAACTATTATTTTATTTCCTATACTTAAACCGTTTAGTAGCCTTATTTGTAAACTCGTTAAAGATGAAAAACCTAAAAAACTGGATAATATTTCGTTAAAGCAAGTTAAAATTCAAAAAATATAATCTAG